>CAXTFS010000153.1:0-7743 GCA_964243395.1 uncultured Acidobacteriaceae bacterium
CCCATGGAGTCCATCCCGGAGATAGTTGTTGAAACACCCGGAACACTCATGGCATAGCTCAGCGCCTCGGTCGGCGTCAGCGCGCCATGCACGATCGGCTCGCCCGAACCGCCCATGCTCTTCATGGAAAAGACCGCCATGCCTTTCAACACCGCAAGGGGAAGCACATCCTTCTCAAACGAACGGTAGCTTGGATCGAAGGCGTTGATCGGCATCTGCACGGTATCGAACTTGAATCCGCGATTCAGCATGTCGAGATGAATCGATGGGTTCTTGTGCCCGGTGAAGCCCACAAAGCGCACCTTGCCCTGCTGCTTGGCCGCGGTGAGCGCTTCGAGCACGCCATCCATCTCGTAACACTTTTCGGGGTCGTTGTAGTAGATGACCTCGTGTACCTGCCACACGTCCAGATGGTCGGTCTGCAGACGCGTCAGCGACTCCTCCAGCATGCGCATCGCAACGTCTTTCTTGCGGCCGTGTGTGCACACCTTGGTCATCACGATGGCCTTGTCGCGCTTGCCCTTCAACGCCGTACCGACACGCTCCTCGCTCAGCCCCTTGTGGTACTCCCACGCGTTGTCGAAGAAGTTGATGCCATGGTCCATCGCCTTGGCGACCATGTCATTGACCTCTTCCTGGCTTTTCGCGGTGCCCAGGTGGTAGCCACCCATGCCCAGGATGGAAACCTGCAGACCCGTACTGCCCATGGCTCGTTTCGGCACGGTGAAGCTGGGGGTAGCGGCGCTTCCGTACTCGCCATCGAAGTTCTTCACAATAGGGTTGGGCAGGTTGGAGGCAGCCTCGCCAGGGTGTCCGGTGCCCTTTGGATAGGTCGCCTGCGCCTCGGCATCACGTGCCATGCCCGCGGCCGGCACCACCGCAGCGGCTCCGGTCAGCGCTGCCGTCTGCAGGAAGCGGCGCCGGGACAACTCGCTCCCCGCTGACTCTCCCGTTGAATCCTTCTCTTCAAACAGCATGGCAATCTCCTCCGCAGCGGCGCATCTTCAGCCTGCTGCTGTCCTCGCAAAAATGGTGTTAGAAATCGAGCGTTTGGGGCCACGGCGACTTGCCCGGATCCTTGATCTCAGGGAAGGGGCGGCCGGTGTTGTCTGCGGCCTTCACCATCTGCCGTACCTCAATCTGCTGCATGTCGAGCGGGAAGTTATGGGCGAGGCGGGCCTCAGGGTTGTCGAACTTGATTGAGGTCTTATACAGCTCGAAGTGACCGTCACCGGCGTAGGGCTTGGCCCGATCGCGCAGGGCCTGCATCTCGGTTGCGGAGAAGGGCGTGAAGCTTTGCGCAATCTTCAGGTTCTGTTCGAGGATCTCCATGTCGGACACGCCGGTGATCGTTGTCGCTACGGGCAGTGACATCGAATAGCGCAGCAGCTCCTCGGCGGTGAAGATACCCTTTTGTACAGGCTCGCCATGGCCGCCGATGGGCTTCATCGCGAGCGGTGCGATACCGCGCTGGTTCAGTACGGGCAGCACCTTCTGCTCGAAGCTCATAAAGGTTGCGTCGAAAGGGTTGAGCGGCATCTGCACCGCATCCCAGGGGAACTTCAGGTCCAACATGCCGAGGTGAAGATCCGGGTCCTTATGCCCGGTGAAGCCGAGGAAGCGGACCTTGCCTTCCTTCTTGGCTTTGAGCATCGCCTCTGCTGCGCCACCCGGACGGATGAAGAGCTCAGCATCGTTATTGAAGCTCACGCCGTGAATCTGCCAAAGATCCAGGTGGTCGGTTTGCAGACGTCGTAGGCTTTGCTCCAGCATCTGCGTTGCTAGGGCAGCGTCGCGGCCGTGACTGCAGACCTTGGTCATCAGGAAGGCTTTCTCGCGCCGCCCTTTAAGGCCCTTGCCGAGCCAGTCTTCCGACTTGCCGCGGTTGTACTCCCAGCAGTTGTCAAAGAAGGTGACGCCGCCATCCATCGCGCGATGCACGATCTCGATCGCCGTCGCTTCACTTTCAGCCGCGCCAAGGTGATGCCCGCCAAGACCCAGCGCAGAGAGCTGCACATCGGTCTTGCCAAAACGCTTCAGGAGAATTGAACCAGTTGCCATGTCTTTCCATTCGATGCACGGTTGGCTTGGGATGCGCACGGGGAACGCCCAGGTCAGTTTGGCTGCATCACTAGCCCGCGCCACCTTCGGCCGAGGCTTTCTTCAGACAAAACGCCAGCGGCGCACACAGCAGGCACAGGAAGCCGAAGTATCGCAGCACATCCACATAGGCGTACACCTGCGCCTGGCTGTTTAACGCGGTGTTGGTGATGGCGGTCGCACGCAGCGTGGAGACATGCGGCCCGGCATGCAGCGACATCTGCCTGCCCAGCGAGGTGAGCTGCCGTCGCAGCAACCAGCTCGAACCAGTGTAGGAGCGGCTGAGATCATTGCGGTGCGCCTGCAGGTGCCGCTGCGCGATGGTATTGGCGGCCGAGATCCCGATGCTGCCGCCAACGTTGCGCAGGAAGTTGAAGATGCCGCTCGCATTGCCGGTTTCGGCCTTGCTCACCGTGCCGAGCGCGACCTTGGAGAGCGGCACAAAGATCATGGCCAGACCAACGCCCGAGACCGTGATCGGCCAGAACTCGGTGGTGGGGGAGATGTCCAGCGTCAGGTTCGCCAGCCACAGGCCCGAAAGCCCCAGCACGGCAAAGCCAAGGAACACGATCCAGCGCGGATCGAACTTGGAGACCGCCGCCCCCACCAGCAACGACGCCACAAACGACCCGATGCCACGCGGGCTAACGGCAAGCCCGGAGGCGGTTGCAGAATAGCCGAGCGAGTTCTGGTAGAACACCGGGAGGATCGTCGTAAGCCCGTACAGCACGGCACCGAGAGCAAACACCAGGAGCGAACCGAACAGCAGGTTGCGGTCGCGCAGGGTACGCAGGTTGACCAACGGCTTGGGCGCCTTCATCTGCCAGATAATGTAAATGACGAACGCCACAACGCAGATGCTGGCGGCAGCGACGATGCGTACATCGGCGAACCAATCCTGCTCCTGCCCCTTGTCCAGCACGAACTGCAGGCAAGCGACCCAGATGCCCAGCAGGCCGAAGCCGACGCCGTCGAATTTACCCGGATTGGAGTTCTTGAAGCGAGGCGGATCCTCGAGCACCCTGCTCTGCATGAGGATCGCAAAGATGCCGACGGGGATGTTGATGTAGAAGGCCCAGCGCCAGGAGATGGCGTCGGTGAGATAGCCGCCAAACGCCGGTCCAATCACCGGGGCCAGCACAACCCCCAGCGCATAGAGCCCCAGCGCCTGGCCCTGTTTCTCCGGCGGAAAGCTTTCGACCAGGATGGCCTGCGCCAGCGGCTGCAGCGCACCGCCGCCGGCCCCCTGCAGCGCGCGCGCTGCCAGGATGAAAAACAACGAAGGCGCAACCCCGCAGAGGAATGAGGCAATCGTGAACACGCCGATTGAAAACATCAGGAACTTTTTGCGGCCGAAGCGCTCGGCCAGGTAGTTGCTGGCGAGCAGAAACGCAGCGTTCGACACCAGGTAGACCGTCAGAACCCATTCGGCCTCATCGGTCGTGGATGCGGTGGAGCCGGCGATGTACGGGACCGCGACCGCGGCGATAGAGGTGTCCATCACCTCCATAAACGTCGCGATCATGACCGCAATTGCGATCAGCCATGGACTCGACTTCGGCTTCCAGCCGGCATCCTCGTCGCCCGGCATCAGGCTCTCTCCGCGGTGGGGCGCCGCACTACTTGACCCAGACCTTTGGTTCGACGGACATGCCCGGCGCCAGGCGTTCCTCGCCCGGCTGGTTGGGCTTGAAGCGGATGCGCACCGGCAGGCGCTGCACGACTTTGACGTAGTTACCGGTTGCGTTTTCCGGCGGCAGAAGGCTGTAGATTGCCCCAGTGCCGCCCGGCAGCGCCTCGACGTATCCCTCAAAGCTGAGCGACACAGCATCGACGAAGATCGTGACCGACTGGCCCGGGTGCATCCGCCGGACCTCGGTTTCCTTGAAGTTCGCCGTCACCCAGATATCGTTGGTCTGCGTAAGCGCGAAAAGCTCCTGCCCAGGAGCGACCTGCGTGGCGACCTGCACCTGTTTGTCGCCGATAATGCCGTCCTCCGGCGCAAAGATGCGGGTGTACTCCAGGTTCAACTCGGATTGCGCCGCCTGCGCCTGTGCCGATTGGGCGTCGGCGACACGTTGCGCCAGCTGCGCACGCTGAGTAGCGATTTGCCGCGGCAGATTCTGCCGTGCCTGCTTGGCCTGCTCGATCGCCTGGCCCAGCTGCGCTTCGGCGCTGGTGACCTGCCTCGACGCGGCCTCCGCGGTCTCACGACGGGAGGTCACCACGGCGGCCTGCGCTCGCTCGTCGGTCGCGCGCTGGTCATACTGCTCGCGCGAGATCTCTTCCTTGACTACCAGCAAGCGATAGCGCTCTTCTTCGTGTTGCGCGTTCAGGTCCTGCGCCTCGGCCTGGTGCAGATCGGCCACCGCAGAACGATAGCGTTCCTCGGCCGCGGCCACGTTGGCCTGGTTGCCCGCCACGTTGAAGTCGGCGTTCGCTAGCTGCGTGCTCTGGTTGGTCGTCGTGATAGGCACGTTGGGCTGCTGCGCCGCGACACTCGCCTGCGCCTGCGCCACCTGTGCCCCGGACTGTTCCTTGGACACCTGGTAATCACGCGGGTCGAGCTCGACAAGCAGCTGGCCCTTGCGCACGTGGTACGTGTTTTCGACATACACCGCTTTGACATAGCCATTGATGCGCGCACTGATCGGGTCGGTGTGGCCGTCCACAAAGGCGTCGTCGGTCTCCTCGTAGCTCGACAGGTAGATGTACATCCAGATGCTCGCGATGAGGAGCACAACCACGCCCAAGGCGATGCCCGCCGTAGCCAGCGGATGTTCCCTGACCCAACCGCCAACGCGCTCCTTCAGTGGCGGCTTCTGTTCCTTGTCGTCCTTCTTATCGCCGTCCTTTTTGTCTTTGTCGTCTTTCTTGCCACCACCACCCTTGTCATCCCCGCCCTTCTGGTCGCCACCTTCCCCGCCCTTGTCGTCGCCACCTTCTTTCTTGGCGTCCTGTTCCGTTTGCCTGCGCAGTTCTTCCACCTGGGCACGCAGCCGAGCCTGCTCGTCGTAGAGCATGCGCAGCATCAGGCTGCTCTCGGTCTCGGCAGAGGCGGCGGGCGGGTTGGGATCGTTGGGAGACGTCTCTGGCATGGTGTTTTACTTCCTCAGCAGTTGCGGCAGGGTCTGTTCGGCGTTCCCCATGGCACGCGCCAGGGAGACCTTTGCCAGGTTGTGCTCAAACACGGCCGTGATGTAGTCATCGTCAGCCTGCACGACGGCCTGTTCGGCCTGGACCAGTTCGACCGTGTCGGCCACGCCGGCTGCAAAGCGGTCGCGCGACTGCGTCAGCGTCAGGTGAGCCAGATCGACATTGCTTTTCGCGACCTCCACCTGATCGGCAGCGGAGCCGAGATCGATAAAGGACTGGCGAACGTCCTGATCCACCTGGCCGCGCGCATCGTCGAGCGCCGCCTTGCGCTGCTGCAGCGCCGCGGTCGCCTGCTCGATGTCGCCGTGGATGCGGCCGCCTTCGTAGAGCGGTATGGTCAGCGTGCCGGATACCGTGTACACCCCGGTCGCGTGGTGCGAGGGCGTGACGCCGGCGGCGCCAAAGTCCGCATTGACGCCGAGATTGGGCAGGCGCTCCGCGTGGGCGGCCTTCAGGCCGGCCTCGGCCGCTCGAACACCCGAGGCGGCCGACTGCAGATCCGAGCGCCCTGCGCTGGCGCGCTGTAATGCTGTCTCCAGAGTGATGCCGGTGAGCGGCGTGTAGCTGAAGTCGTCCGCGACCGCATAGCCCTGCCCAAGCGGCAGGCCGATGATGCGCGCAAGTTTTAACTTCTGCGTCTCCAGGTCAGCCTGCAGTGAGCGCAGCCGCTGTTGCTCGGTTCCCAGTTGCACCCGGGATCGCGAGGAGTCGATGCGTGCACTCAGGCCGGCGGAGAAGCGGTCCGCGGCCTGCTCTGCAATGGCGCGCGAGGTATTCACCTGTGCCTCCGCAGCGGTGATGCGGGCCTCCGTCGCCAGCACCTGCAAATAACTGCCCCCAACGGCGAGCACCACGAGATCGCGTGTGTTGCGCGTGGCGGTGAGGTTGGCCTTCAGGGTTTCGTTGGCGGTGTGGAGGTTGTCGAGCCGCACCAGATCGAACACCGATTGCTGCAGTCGTATCGCCCGCGCGTCGAAGTAGTTGAATTGCACGGACTCCGGGATCGAGGGGAGCGACACACCCAGGGTGCGGAGGTTTTCCCGCTCGAATACCTCGCTGATCCCGGTGTTCAGGCTTGGCAGCAGTGTGCTCCTGGCAACGTCGCGCTGCCCCTTGGCCTGTAGCACGGCATTGGACTGGTTCACCGCGCCAAGATTGAACTTCATGCCCATCGCGAGCGCATGGTCCAGGGTCAGCGACAGGGCGGCACTCGAGGCCTCCCCACTCGGCGTGCTGCCGCTGTAGGGAGGCAGGACGGTGACGGTTGTGTTGACGGTATTCACCGTGCTGCCACTCGCCGCATTGGACGTCGCTTGCATCACGGATACCGATCCGCTGGCGCTGGCCGTCGGTGCCGACAATGGCACGGGCGTCGCCGGCGTGGGGCCCGTGACCGTGGTGGACGGGCTTTGCGCAACAGAGGCTCCGGTGCAGGCGGCGAGCCCACCTGCCAGGCAGACCGCCGTCCACAGCGCACAGCAGGCACTGGTCGGGGTACGCACCGGGAGACGCAGGTCTTTGCTGCTGACGGTAGCGGTGCTGCTCAAACCAACTCCTCAGAACGAACGAGCTTCCATGCCGCACTGCAGACAAGCCAGACCCCTGGGGGGCGCTGGCCGGACTGTGCAACTGGGTTCAGAGGCATGCCGTGTCCGGAGCGCATTCGTCGGCGCTTCCGCGATGCCTCAGCGGGATCGTTCTTTCTCGGCTTGGATGCCGTTCGAGCGACCGCGGCTCCCCCGCACCGTGAAATCGACGGGTTTGGAGGCTGCGCCTGCCTTCGGAAGAGCAGCCGCAGCGTCGGCGAGTGGGGGGGCGAGCCGGCAGCCGACGCCCGGGATTCG
Organism: uncultured Acidobacteriaceae bacterium; assembly: GCA_964243395.1. Lineage (GTDB taxonomy): Bacteria > Acidobacteriota > Terriglobia > Terriglobales > Acidobacteriaceae > Granulicella. Next base: position 7,101 of record CAXTFS010000153.1, read on the forward strand.
CGGTCGCTACTGCACCACGAGCGTCAGACTCACCGCATGGGTCACGCCGGCCGTCGAGCCGGTCACCACGATCGGGTAGGTTCCGGGGACCGTGGGTGCCGCCGAGCCACCACCGCTGCCGCCTCCGTCACCAGAGGTGCCGAACGGGATGACTCTGGCAGCGCCGCAGCCCATCAGGGTGCCGGCCATGGACGCGGTGAGTAAAAGCAGAAGCAATGCCGCAAAGCGCTCTCCGCCCACCATTGCCAACCGTTGCCGCCGACCCCGGAGGAGCAGGAGCATAAGCCCGGGCGCACCGGAGAAGAGGAGAGTGTTTCGTTGTTGCCACGGGCCGCCCCGCCGCCGCAGATCGGCCGTGCTCGCAGTTCCGGTCTGCACTACGGCCGAGACCAGCACCGTTCCGCCCAGGGCCCCGGCGGACGGACTCACCGTGCAGACCGAATTGGCGGGCGCACCCGTGCAGGTAAGCGCCACATTGCCGCTCAGGCCCGTGAGGGAGGTGAGCATCAGGGGAAAGGTCGCATTGGTGCCGCTGCTGACGGTTACGCTGGTCGCGCCGTTAGCGGCCAGGCTGAAGTCCATCCCTGTACCCGTCAGCGACACCGTCTGGGTGCCCGCTCCGGCGCTGTCCGTGATCGTCAGC
>CAXTFS010000154.1:0-7732 GCA_964243395.1 uncultured Acidobacteriaceae bacterium
GCGGCGCGCAGCGGTTGCAGGAAGCGGGTCTGCATATCCAGCATGGGCATGCGCTGTGCCTGACCGCTGAGGTTGACGGTGGCGACAACACGGCCGTTGGGCGCTGTGACGGGTACGGCGAGCGAGCGGAGGCCGATCTCGAACTCCCCATCGCACATGGCGTAGCCGTTGCGGCGGACATTGCGCAGGGCTAACCGAAGCTTCTCAAGAGAGTTCACCGTGCGGGGCGTGTAGGGTGTAAGCGTGAGGCGGGAGAGGTACTGTTCGAACTGGTCCTGCGGAAGATACGCGAGTAGAACGCGACCCATGCTGGTGCAGAAGGCTGGCAGTCGCGAGCCGATGTGCAGATCGACGGACATGACGCGGTTCACGGAGGAGCGCGCGATGTAGACGATGTCGTCGCCATCGAGCGTGGCAACGGAGAAGCTCTCGTGGTGCACGGACGACATGCGCTCAAGAATGGGCTGTGCGGCATTGGCGAGCGTGCTCGACGCGGTGTAGGTGTTGGCCAGGGTCAGCATCTTGGGGCGGAGGGAGTAGCGCTGTGCCTCGTCGGTGCCGGCGAAACCGAGCTTGACGAGCGTGTACAGGCAGCGCCGAACGGCAGCGCGGGAGAGGCCGGTGCGCAGGCTCAGCTGCGAGATGGTCATCTGCGGCATCTGCGGCGTGAAGGCCTGGATGACGACCAGGCCACGCGCGAACGAGGCCATGAAGTTGGGGTCACCGGTGTACTGATCGAGCGCGACGCCGGGCAATTGCTTTGGTTTCGGGGCCTGGGCCGGCGTGGCAGGCGGAAGAACGGGGGCCGGGGACAAGGTAGCGACGGAAGACATGCGAACCTCCTGCGAGCTGCGCGAAGGGTCTGCGTGCCTGCCGTTCGATTGCCGCTCATTCACTACGATAAACGCACCGCCGTCACCCGGCAAGCCCGGCAGAGATGTTTTACCCTGCCGAACTCGAGGAATGGAGGCGTTACTTTGCTTTGCGGTAACGTTTGATCAGATTGTTGGTTGAGCTATCGTGCTTGAGGTCGCCCGTACCTTCGATCTCATCGGCAATACGCTGCGCGAGCACCTTGCCGAGCTCCACGCCCCACTGGTCGAAGCTGTCGATGTTCCAGATCACGCCCTGGGTGAAGACGGCGTGCTCGTAAAGCGCGACGAGTTTGCCGAGCATGGCCGGCGTGAGCTCGTCGGCAAGGATGGTGTTGGAGGGGCGGTTGCCTTCGAAGACGCGATGCGGCACGAGCCAGTCCGGTGTGCCTTCGGCCTTCACCTGTTCCGCGGTTTTACCGAAGGCGAGGGCTTCGGTCTGCGCGAAGACGTTGGCCATGAGCAGATCGTGGTGGTTGCCGAGCGGGTTAAGGCTTTTGAAGAAGCCGATGAAATCGCAGGGGATCAGGCGCGTGCCCTGGTGGATGAGCTGATAGAAGCTGTGCTGGCCGTTGGTGCCGGGCTCGCCCCAGTAGACCGGGCCGGTTTCGGCGGTGACGTGCGAGCCGTCAAGCGTGACGTGCTTGCCGTTGGACTCCATGGTGAGCTGCTGCAGGTAGGCGGGGAAGCGCTTGAGGTATTGCTCGTAGGGCAGCACGGCGACGGTCTGCGCGTCGAAGAAGTCGGTGTACCAGACGGTGAGCAGGCCCATGAGCGCGGGCAGGTTTTGCGCGATCGGTGTGGTGCGGAAGTGCACGTCCATGGAGTGAAAGCCATCGAGCATGGCACGGAAGTTGTCGGGGCCGACGGCGATCATGGTGCTGAGGCCGATGGCGGAGTCCATGGAGTAGCGGCCGCCGACCCAGTCCCAGAAGCCGAACATGTTGTCGGTGTCGATCCCGAACTTGGCGACCTCTTTCGCGTTGGTGGAGATGGCGACGAAGTGCTTCGCGATCCCCGCTTCCTCGGCGCCGGACTTGAGGAACCAGTCGCGTGCGGAGTGTGCGTTGGTCATGGTCTCAAGCGTGGTGAAGGTCTTGGACGCGATGAGGAACATGGTCTCGTCGGGCTGGAGGTCGCGCACGGCTTCGACAAAGTCGGTGCCATCGACGTTGGACACGAAGCGAAAGGTGAGGCTGCGGTCGGAGAAGTGACGCAGGGCCTCATAGGCCATGACGGGGCCGAGATCGGAGCCCCCGATGCCGATGTTGACGACGTTCTTGATCTGCTTGCCGGTGTGGCCGAGCCACTGGCCGGAGCGCACCTTGTCAGAGAAGCCACTCATCTTGTCCAGCACCTGATGGACGTCGGGAACGACGTCCGCGCCATCGACGAAAATCTTTTCGTCCCTGGGCGCGCGGAGGGCAACGTGGAGCACGGCGCGGTTCTCGGTGATGTTGATCTTTTCGCCGGTAAACATGGCCTCGGTGCGGCCTTTAAGGTCAACTTCTTCGGCGACGGCTACGAGCAACTTGAGCGTCTCGTCGGTGATGCGGTTCTTGGAGTAGTCGAGCAGCAGGCCGTCGGCTTCGAGGGTGAATTTCGGACCGCGCTGTGAGTCGGCGGCGAAGAGATCCTTGAGGGTGGTGGACTTCATCTCCGCGGCGTGGGCGGCGAGGTTCTTCCAGGCGGTGCGGTTCACCAGTGCCGTTGCTGTCTCTGACATGTGTGCGTCTCCGATCGATTTCTACCCTCACGAGGGTAAATCAACCGGTTTGCCGGGACATTGCTGGCGCCCGCGCGAGCTTGCTGCCGGATCAGCGTTCAGGCTCTGGAAAGCGTGGCGAGCACCGCAGTGGGGTCAGGGCGAAGGCGATGGTCGGCGTTAGCAGCGCTGCGAAGTATGCGGCCGTCCTTGCCGATAACAAAGAGGGCGGGCAGGGGGAGGCGCCAGTCGTCGTCCCCGTGAAGAAGGGGGATGTTGACGAGCATGGAGCGGTACCAGGCGCGGTTGGGTTCGGGGACGGTGTAGGCGAGGCCGAACTGCGTCGCCACGGCGGCACCGGGGTCGGAGAGGATGGGAAAGCTGAGGCCTTCGGGCTTGTTCTGTCCGCTGGCGGTAAAAGCATTTTGGCGCGGCGTTTGCGGGCTGACCGCGACGAAGAGCGCATGGCGGGCGCGAAGCTCAGGGAGCAGAGCCTGCCAGGCTTCAAGCTCCGTCATGTCATAGGGGCACCAGCGGCCACGAAAGAACTTGAGGATCAGTGGACCCAGGGCGAGGAGGTCCTCGGAGCGAACGAGCTTGCCATTGGCCGCGATGAGCGCGAAGGGCGGCGCGGTGGCCCCGACAGGCAGGATGCGGGCCTCAATGCCTGCGGTCTGCAGCTCGGCAACGACGGCTTCGGTGCGGGCGAGGCGCTCGGGACCGACGAGGAGGCGGGTGTTGGCGGAGATGTTGTCGAGCTGATCCTGCAGGCTGAGGGTGGATTGTTGCATGTTGTTCTCAGTGTAGAGACTTGAGAGGTCATTAGAATGACGCCATGAGCGAGATCGACCTGGGAACGCTGGGCCGTGCCATCGTACGCTTGCGCGAGGCGGTGGAGGCACACGGGCGTGAGCCGGAGAACCTGTTCTATGTCGATTCGGTCATCAAGCGTTTCGAGTTCACGTATGAGTTGAGCCGTAATACCCTGTTGCGGTTCCTGGAAGCGACGTCCGTGAAGTTGAAAGGAACAGACGCGCCCACGCTGCCGACCTTGATTCGTACGGCGAATCAGGACGGTCTGCTGCGCAGCACGTGGGAGCAGTGGCATACGTTTCGGGACGCACGCAATCGGACAAGCCACGCCTACGACGAGGGAAAGGCGCGGAAGATCGCCGCCGGAGTGACCGCGTTTCTGGCCGAGGCAGAGTTTTTGCACGAACGCATGACGGAGCGGCTGGCGGATGCGTGAGCTCGTGCTAGAACCTCATCACCTAGCGCTGGTGCAGGAGATCCTTAACCGGCAGGGAGTCACTCCATGCGCTAAGCCGTGGTGAGGCGGAGCGCAATGGCGAGGTCGGCGGTTGCGGGTTTCTCGCCGGCCAGGGTGAGGTGCAGGGCGTCGGCGCGCTGCGCGAAGGGGATGGTGCCGGGGCGGCCGAGCATGGTGACCGACGTGATACGCGGAGGCTTCTGCCCGCTGTCGGTGCCGAGCATGGGGATGACGAGTTCGCCGCTAGGCCAGCCCTGGACGAAGGCGTACAGGATTGGGCCTTTGGTGGTGAAGCGGATGTCGGCAGGGCCGAGGTCAGGCTTGGCGTTTTCGTTGAAGCCGCCACCGACGAGCACCGGGGCGTTGGCCTTGCTGAGCGCGGTCTGATAGGCGGGGCCGTCGCCGTAGACCTTCCATGGCCGGGTGGCGTAAATGCCTTCGGAGTTGACGTGCATCCAGGCGGTAATGGTCTCAAGGATGCGCATCTCCTCGGGGTCGAGCACACCCGAGTTGGGCAACGGCAGGTTGAGCAGAAGATTGCCGTTCTTGCTGACGATATCGACAAGAAGGTCGATGACCTTCTTGGGCGATTTGTAGTGGATGCCGCGCTGGTAGTGCCAGTTGCCGATGCAGGTGTCGGTCTGCCAGGGTTCGGCGCGGATCTCGTCGCCGACGGCGCGTTCGCGATCCAAGGTACAGGTGCCAACGTTGCACTGGTCGGCACTCTTGCCGAGGAAGACGGCCTGGTTCTGACCGTTGTGGGCGCCGGCGCTGACGTTGTAGAGCTCGGCCAACTCGTTGTAGCCGAAGTCGCCGAAGGCGATGGAGCCATCGGTGTAGAGCAGATCGGGCTGATGCTGGTCGAGCAGATCGTCGACGCGCCGGAGCCACTGTTTGCGCCATCGCTCGGGGGCGACGCGGCCCATGTCCTCGGCGGTGCGGGCGAAGTCGGCGGGCATGTCGTTGTAGTCGTGGTACAGATCGCCAAAGGCCGGGTTGGTGCCGTCATAGGGCACGCCGGCGAGCGGCCCGGTGGTGTCGGAAAGGTGCGCGGGGGCAAACCAGTCGAAGGAGTTGGAGAGGTGCTCCGAGACGCCGAAGCGCAGACCGCGCTTGCGGGCCGCGACGCACCACTCGCCGACGATGTCGCGGTGCGGGCCCGTGGTGACGGCATTCCAGCGCGGCTGAAACTTCGAGTTCCACATGTCGAAGTTGTCGTGGTGCACGCCCATGGAGACGAAGTAGCGTGCGCCGGCCTTGACGTAGAGATCGATGAGGTGCTCGGGGTCCCATTGCGCCCCCTTGAAGAGAGGGATCAGGTCTTTGTAGCCGGTTTTGCTGGGATGGCCGTAGGTGGCCAGATGTTCCTTGTACTGCGGCGTGCCCTGGATGTACATCAGGCGGGCGTACCAGTCACCCTGCTCGATGCCGGATTGTGGTCCCCAGTGCGCCCAGATGCCGAACTTGGCGTCGGGAAACCAGGCGGGGGTGCGATAGCTCGCGAGCGATGCCGCGGTGGCCGCGAAGGGGCCTGGGGTGGGCAGACTCGCTGTGGCCTGCGAGAAGGCGAGGCGTGGCGTAGCGGCTGCGGCGGAGAGGAGGGCGAGGGCGCGGCGTCGAGTGAGGATCATGGTTTGGGCTTGCGGCAGATCGAGGTCTGACTATAGCGAAGCCGCTGTCCCCGCAGCAATGCGAGGGCCATTTCCGCGCAGGGCAGGCCGCTCCAGACCGTAGGATGGTGGCACCGTATGAGCCAAGAGACGCAGCGCCGGACGCCGATCTGGCTGATGGGTGCCGGGAACGCCGTGTTTGGGCTGGTTGGGGGCTTTCTGGTGCTGCCGCTGCCGCAGATGCTCGCCGGGCTGGGTGTGCCGGAGGTGCGCATCGCGGCGGTGAGCGCGGTCTGTTTCTCGCCGGGGTTCTGGGTGTTTCTGCTGGGGCCCGTGCTGGACGTGCGCTTCAGCCGACGGTGGTACGCCACGGCCACCGCGGCCCTGGCAGGAGTGGGGCTGATGCTTGCCGTGTTGTTGCGTGGGCACCTGCTGGCTATGGAAGCGCTGTTGACGGTCGCGTATGCGGCTGCAGTGGTCAGCTCCAATGCGTTTCTGGGATGGATGGCGAGCGTCGTGCCTGCGGAGGACGAAGCGCGCCTGAGCGCGTGGACGCAGGTGGCGTACTTCGCCGGCAATGCGCTGATGGCTGTACTCGCAGGGGAACTGGTGCGCACCTTGCCGGTGCCACTGGCCGCGGTGCTGCTGGGATTGCTGGTGATGCTGCCGACTCTGGTGTTTCCGTGGCTGCCCCTGCCGCAGGTTGAAGTTGAGCAGGCACGACGGCTGGCGCGGGAGAGCTTTCGGCGGTTCTTTCGTGAGATTGGCGCAACCCTGGGACGTGCCCGGACCCTGCGCACGCTGGCGTTGTTTCTGCTGCCGGTGGGCTCGTTTGCGTTGACCAATCTGCTGGGTGGCGTTGCGCGTGAGTTCGGCGCTTCAGAGGCCTATGTCAGCCGTGTGGGTGGTGGTGTGCTGGCGCTCGCAGGAGCCGGCGGCTGCCTGCTGCTGCCACCGCTGGCGAGACGTTACCGGGCACTGCCGTTATATCTGTCGATCGGCGCAGTGGGTGGGTTGTTCACGCTGTTGTTGCTTCTGCTGCCGCGGCAGCCCTGGGTGTTTGCGCTGGCATTTCTGGGTGAGAACGTGTTCCAGGCGCTGGCCTTTACAGCGGCGCTGGCCATCATTTTTGGCGTGATTGGACGCGACAATCCGCTCGCGGCGACGCAGCTGAGCGTACTGAGTTCAGCAACCGTACTGCCGATCTTGTACATGGGGTTGCTCGACGGGCAGGCCTACGGTGCCGGGCACCTCTCGCGCGCGCTGGCTGTTGACGGAGGCGTGGGGCTGGCTGCGTGTGTGGTGGCGCTCCTGGGCTGGCGATGTATGCGGGCGAGAGGCGCCGTTTCCCTGGCCACCCGTGCGACCGTTGTCGCGGACCTCAGAGCTGCGAGCAAGCGAGCGGACTGAGGATCAGGTTGGTGATGCTGCTGACGATAGGCTCAGCACTGTAGCGCGGTGACGTGGAAAGCTTCTGCCATGCGGGGTCGGCGACGAAGGCGGCCCAGTTCGTTTCCAGTTCATGTGTGTCGGCGAAGGTGAGCATGTAGGTAAGGCTGGGCATGCGTGTGCCGATCAGGGTCTCGCCGAAGAAGACGGGGTGCAGGCCGTTGCGCCCGAAGATGTCGAATTCGCCGTTGTTGAACATCTCGATTTTGCGCACATGGGCGGCAGGCGTCGGGCTTTCGTAGGTGCGGAGCTGGAAGATGCGCTTCGCTTTGGTGGCTGAGGACGCGGGTGCCACCAGGCGCGGCCAGCCTTCGAACGCGAGCAGCAGTGAACTTTCGGCGCGGACGAACGCGGGTGCCACCGCGGGCGCGGACCAGAAGGGAGCCGCGGCTTTGAGGAAGACGGGATCGGCTGCGAGATGTGTATCGATGAGCGTGACGGCGTCGGCGGAAGAGCCGGGGATCAGCAGATAGAAGGTTGGTGTTTCGGGGCCGATGTCGAGCTTGAAGGCGCCCACCGGACCCAGACCCATGCGGCTGAGCGCTGGAATCAAAGCATCGCTGAAGTAGGTTTCAGCAAGGGTTGTTTGCGGACCCATTTGCAATGGGTAACGGCGAAGATGGTAGAACTCACGCGACTGCGGCATGGGCGATTGTGCGTCGCTCTCCTCGCGGAACGCAAGGGCCGAGAAGGCGAGAGAAGAAGCGACAAAGGTGCGACGTTGCATGGGGAAGTCTCCTGAGGTGCGAGCCGGGAGGAGCATCCCAACCGACATTCCATCATGCCGGGTGCACCATCTACGCGACAGCTTCATCGTCGCTAAGGT
>CAXTFS010000155.1:0-7697 GCA_964243395.1 uncultured Acidobacteriaceae bacterium
TGCCGGCGGAGTCATAGCCGCGGTACTCGAGGCGGGCGAGGCCTTCCATGATGACAGGGACACAGGGCTTAGGACCGATATAACCGACGATTCCGCACATACCTGACAGTGTAGAGCGAAGGTACGGGCGGTCGCTGACGCCCCTGTTGGAGAGACGGATGCGTTTGGGGGATGCGGGGCGGCGGGGAACTTTGTTTTCTTTGTTGCCGAGGTGACGTTTGCGGATGGCACGTGCTGGAAGGCGAACCAGGGGGACATCGACGCGGGGTACCTGCGCCTGTGCTCGGTGAAGGAAGTGCCCTGCCCGCAGTAAGGGGCCGCGGTCCGGCGATCAGGGGTACCAGGGCACGTTGATGACGACGATGCGGCGATTCCCTTTCAGCAGCAGAAGCGTCTTGAGCACCGTGGAGCGGTGGTTGTGCAGCAGGTACTGGTACCAGTGGCTGGTAACGAGTTCCGGCACGATGACGGCGACGCGACGTCCAGGCAGGTCCTTTTCCGCCTGCAGGACGTAGTTGAGGATCGGGCCCGGGATGAAGCGGAAGGGCGATGGTACGGCAACGACCGCCGGGGTGGCGACGCCGGCCGCGCGCGCTGAGTCGGTGAGTTGTTCCTGCGAGCCTTCGGCGGCGTGCTCGCCCTGCTCTTCGGGGCATTCACGTGCAGCACGCGGACATCTGGCGTCAGCGAGCAGGCGAACTGGAGGGCCGCCACGGAGGACCGATCCCAGCCGAAGACCGGAAGGATTGCGAACGGGGCCGACTCCTTGCTGAGTTGCAGACCGCCTACAGCAGCACGAGGATGGAGGCGATGGTGACGTAGTAAACCACGCCCCTGCCTGCGACGGCGGCGGTGCTCATCGAGAGCAGGCTCTGGTAGTGCGGCGAGCCCGGGTCGGTGGCCATGATGCCGTAGACGCGGGTGAGGTGGGCGATGCCGGCGAGAAAGATGCCGAGCAGGACGACAATGATCGTAAGGGTGCGACGGGCCGTTTGGGTGTTGGGATCCTTGAAGGCAGTGACGCCGTTGCTCACGGCCTCGACGCCGGTGAGCGCGGTACAGCCGCTGGCGAAGGCGCGGATGAGCAACCAGGCGCCAACCGCGGCAACCGCATGCGTGGAGGGCAGTGGCGGGGCAACGACCGGGACCGGGTGACCGCCATGGGTGAGCGCCTCGAACGTACCCCAGCCGAGCACGCCGAGAAGACAAACGCAGAACAGGTAGGTCGGCAGCAGGAACAGGGCTCCGCTTCGCGGGCACCGCGCAGGTTGATCACGGTGAGCAGGACAAGGATGAAGAGGCAGATGGCCAGCGTGTGCGGGCCGAGTCTGGAAACGGCGGAGACGAGCGTGCCCACGCCGGTAGAGATACCCACGCCAACGTCAAGCTAGTAGTCGAGGATCAGGGCCGCGGCGGCGAGCAGGCCAAGGCCCCGGCCGAGGTTCTCGCTGGCCACGGTGTAGGAACCGCCGCCGTTGGGATAGGCCGCAATGGTCTGCCGGTAGCTGAACTACACAATCGCCAGCAGCGCGATGATCGTCAGGCTGATCGGCATGACGTAGGCAATGCCCGCGGCCGCGGCGGGAATCAGGATGGTCAGTGCAGCTTCCGGGCCGTACGCCGCAGAGCCGAGCGCATCGAGACCGAAGGTGGGCACGCCCTCCGCGACCCCCACGCGCTGTTCGCCCTCTTCCTCCGAGGCGAGCGGTCGCCCGAGCAGGCTATCCAGGAAAGGCATGGCTGCTGAGATGCGGGGAAGCTGACGGGCCAGGCGTTTGGGTTCGGGAACGGAAGGTGCATACTGCTCCCATGAAATTTTGGGCTTCGTTCTGCACTGCGGCCGCCTGGGCCGGCCTGCTGGTTCCCGGTTGGGCGCGCGGAAGTGCACAGGGTGGTCAGGTGACGGCGAAGGATCCTGGTGCACTGACCGGCACGATTACTGGCGACGTGTACGACGCCGGAAGCAACCTGCCTGTGCGCTTTGCCGAGATCCGGCTGGTGCCGCGGCCGGAGGAACTGGGAGGTATGCCGGCCCCCGAAGTGGCGTCTCCGCAGGAGGGCACGACGGGGCGGAAGGAGCGGCTTTCGATTGTGAGCGGGAACTCGGGAATCGACGGGGGCGTGCAGATGGGCGACGTGCCCGTGGGCGATTACCTGGTGGTGGCCAGCAAGCCCGGCTACGTCACGTCAGGGATGGCCATGGCGGACAACAGGAACGCGACAGACGCGCAGATGATAAAGGCGATCGAGGCGCTGACGTCAGTGCATGTAGGCGCAGGACAGGCGGCTACGGTGCATCTGGCCCTGCGTCGCGGCGCCGTGATCACGGGGCGAGTGCAGTACGCCGATGGCGGACCCGCGATCGGTCTGCCCGTCAGTGCGGAGTCGCTGGTACCCAACATGCCCAGCCCGGAGAACGGCTCCAGACCGATCTCTTCGTTGCAATCGCTGCTGATGCAGGTGACTGGATGGGGAGAGAAACGGGCGGACAACCTGACCGACGACGAGGGACGGTACCGCATCTTCGGCCTGGGTCCGGGTAAGTATGTTGTGAGCATACTGTTCACCCCCGACCACATCACGGCTATCGGGCTGGAACACGGCAGCGCCTACCAGCCACAAGGCCGGCAGCAGATTTATCCGGAGATGGTAATGGTGTACGGACCGGGCGTCTTCAGGCGCGCCGCCGCTAAAGTTTTCGAGATCCGTGCCGATGAGCAGGTTACGGGAGCGGATTTAACGATCGACCCGGAAGGCTTGCACACGTTGAGCGGAAGGGTGCTGGCGCAATCGGACCGGCATGTGCCGAGTGGAGCGATGGTGCGCCTGAGGGAGGTTGGAGCGGTGGATCCGGGACGTTTCGTTGGCATTGAGGAGGATGGCTCGTTTTGTTTCCACGAAGTACCGTCAGCAGCGTACCGGATGCAGATCATGACGACCGACCAACCGCCGCCCAACGCACAAGGTGCGGTGTCGATCACGCACTTCAAGACGTTGACCATGCCGGTAACGGTGGAAGAAAAGGACGTCGTGCTGAACGATGTGCTCGTAACGGCGCTGAAAGCGGGGGAGGTGGAGGAAAACGTGCCGTTCTAGTCGAAGGAGATCGTGCTGACGGGCCGTGGCCAGGAGCTCAGCTTCTTGACTTCAGGTCGCTTTGCACGCGTTCGGCGAGCATGTCGACGGAGGTGGTGGAGGCCATCTCCTTCAGTTCCCTGTCTTCTTCCGGGTCCGGAACGATCTCGAGTTTGTCGGCGATGGCGCGGAGCAGTTGCAGGGTCTTGGTGATCTCCTTTTCGGAGAGCAGGTTGATCTGCAGATCGAGTTTGTCACGAATGTCGATGCCCTGCTGCATGCGGTTCTGCTTCATGAGGACAAAGGTGCTGAGCAGCACGCCTTCGACCGAGACCACCATGGCAAGGAGGATGAAGGGGTATGGATCAAAGTGCTTGATGCCCAGTGGCAACGTGTTGATGACGAACCAGGAGACGAAGACAAACACGTGGATGAAGACAAAGGTCATGCTGCCGGAGAAGCCACCGATCAGATCCGCAATGCGGTCAACGACCGTGCGATGCGCCTGCAGCGAGGCCTCCATCTCGGAGACAGAGCGGATGTTCTCATTGACGGTCTGCGATGTGCCGGGCGACGGATTGGTAGCGGTGGCCATGCAGAGTAGGATGCCAGCGCGGTCCCCGGGTGATTCGCCTCGCAGACCGAGGGGCGGCGCGCCCTGGCTTACTGGTAGCGCCTTGGCCTACTGGTACTCGCTATCAGGGCGAACGACGAGCATCATGATTGCGGCGGAGACGAACTGCTTGCCGACGGAGCCGGACTGAAAGACGGTCTCGGGCTTGACGGGCACGTTCAGCTCAACGTCGGCGGGGCCGTAGCCCTTGGCGAGGAGTACCGTGCCGCGGCTGTAGACGCCGACTTCAAGGCCGGGGATTTGCTCGTGCGCCATCTCGGCCGTAACCAAGGTATCGATCGCGGCGAGCTGCGTGGGCGTGAGCGGGGAGCGGGGAGTTCGAGGAGTCTGGGCGAAAAGCCCCGCGGTGGCCGTCAGCATGACGAGCAGGGGCAGGCGGCGGCTGAGGCGCAGCTCGATGCGTTTGATGTTCCGTGATCTGGATTGAAACGCGAGGCCCGAGTGCTTTGCGGCTTCCATACAGAGCTTAGCTGCGAGTGCGGAGAAGCAGCATCGCGCTCGCCGCCGGTACCTCCGAGACCTCGTGGAAGCTTTGCGGTTCGTCCAGCTGCGCGGAGAACGCAGAGAGCGACGGAGCGGTGAGCGCCTGGGCGTAGCTGTAGCCGGCGAGGTTGAGCGGCAGGGCGTGGCTGGCATCCTTGTTAATGATCGCCACGGCGAGCTGGCCGGTGGCGAGCTTGGCGGCGTAGGCAGAGGCGTTTACCGGGCCGGGGCGGAAGTCAACCGGGAAAAAGGTCGCGCCGGCAAAGCCACCGACGAACTGCAGCCCGTAGAAGAGCGGCTCCGCAACGTAGCTGCCGTTCATGTTGGCGATGGGCGTGTAGAAGGGCCGTGGCTGGGGTGTGTCGCCGGGTTTGAGGAGATCTTCGCCGGGCAGGTGGCCACCGAGGGAGTTGCCGACGAACTTGCCGCCATCGCCGCCATGCGGGTTGATGCCGGCGTAGCCGAGCGAGGCCAGGGTGAGGGCATAGTCGGCGACCCAGAGCGCGGCCGCGAAGACGTCCGAAACGCCGGGCTTGCCGCCACGGTAGCAGGTGTTGCCCTCGGTCATGCGATACGGGACGCCGAGTTTGGCGGATGCCTCGCGCACAACGGCGGCGTCCTGCGGCACGCGCGTGTCGGTGGTGAGGATGCGCGCGATCGTCATGTTCGGGTTCGCGGGCGGTCCACCGATGTAGTAGTGGTGCGTGAGCGCGGCGACTTTGGGCGGGTTCGGCAGGGCCTGGAGTCGTGTTGTGACGGTCCTGAACCACTTCACATCGCTGGCGGCGTCGGGCAGGCCGAAGCGGGCATCAGGGACGCGAGCACGGACGGCGTTCGCGATGGCGAGCCACTCGTCGAAGTAGCGTTCCGGACCCCAGCTGGCCTTGTCGCGCAGGTGCGGCGCAAGCAGGTCGGGCTCGTTGCCGATCTGAAAGTACTCGAGCTTGGGGCCGAGGGAGGCGGCGACGGCGGCGGCCTGATCGGCGGAGCGCGCGGCAGGCTCTGTGCCGAGGTTGAGGCCGTAGATGCAGGTCCAGCCGGTCGCGTCGAGGAAACCACGCAGTGCGCGCACGGCCTCAGGGGTGATCGGGTAGCTGAGGTCGGTGGAGGGCTCGCCGACCTGGTGCGGGAGCGTGGGCATCGGCGGCTGCGTGGAGGTGGGCGTGGGCTTCCACCAGCCGACGTCAGAGGTGTTGCCGCCGATACGCAGCACGCCGCGTGGCGAAAGCTTGCGAAACTGGGCGATCAGGCCGGGGTTCTCGACGGAGAAGGTGCGCGGGTTGGTCAGCTCTTCGGTCTCGTAGCTGAGACCGATGAAGTTCGCAGGCACCGTGGAGCCGGGTCGGTCGGGGTGCAGCGTGAGGTTGATCGGTTGCGCGACGGCCTGGGCCAGGGTGCGCAGGGCAGGCGCGGCGACGGCAGCAACGGCGGCAGAGGATTGCAGGAAACGGCGGCGATTGACGGAAGGCATGGGACAACAGCGTAAGCCGAGGAGGTACGGGCTGTCACGCGGGGGTGCCGAGGTTGCAGGGTGAACCGTTACTCTCTTGTGAAACAGCTATGGGAGGTGGTCGCACCGATGGCAACTACAGGCATCGCGGCGCATGAGCGGCAACCGGCGTGGAAGGTGCTGTCCGCCTTTGCGGTTATCTACTTCGTCTGGGGATCGACGTTTCTGGCGATTCGCGTGGGCGTTCGCGAGGTCCCGCCGTTTCTGCTGGCCGCGATGCGCTTCTTTGCGGCAGGCCTCGCGCTATACGGCTGGTCGCTCCTGCGGGGCGAAAAGATGCCGGCACGGCGCGAGTGGATCTCGGCGCTGATCCTGGCGTCCTTGATCTTTGTCGGGGACTACGGTCTGTTGTTCTGGGCCGAGCAGCGCGTGCCCTCCGGCATCGCCGCGGTGATGATGGCGACCATTCCGGCGTTCATGGCGCTTTCGGAGATTGTCCTGCTGCGCACGCAACGACTGACGGGGCGCCTGGGAGCGGCGTTGCTGGTCGGGCTGGCTGGCGTGGCCGTGCTGATGGGCCACGCGGGCTGGCTTGGCGGCGCGCACCTCGGCGGCGCAGCAATCAGCCGGGGAGGTGCGGCCGCGCTGATCTTTGCGTCGCTGTGCTGGTCGGTTGCGGCGGCGCTGTCCCGCAGGCTGCCGCTGCCTTCGTCGAAGGTGGTGAGTTCGGGAACCCAGATGCTGGTGGGCGGCGTGTTGCTTGCGCTGGTGGCTGCCGGCCTGGGCGAGTTGCGCGGCTTTCATCCTGCAGCGGTCTCGCGCGCGGCATGGCTGGCGTTGCTGTACCTGATTGTGGCGGGGTCGATCCTCGGCTTCACAGCCTATGTGTGGCTGTTGCACTCGCAGTCGCCGACCAAGGTGGGCACCTACGCCTATGTGAACCCGGTGGTCGCGGTGCTGCTGGGATACTTCCTGGGCGGCGAAGGGCTCGGTGCTCGCACGATCGCCGGAACGCTGCTGATTCTGGTCAGTGTCGTGGTGATCACGACAACACCGAAGACACCGGTGGCGCAGGCCTGAGCTACCGCCGCCGTGCGCAGGTATCGGCGCGGGCACACAGGCTCCGCAATGGCGCGCGGTGCGGCGTCCCGGTGTGGAGCGACGGGCGCGATGAGCGTGGCCGCATCCCCTTAGCGCGGCTGTCACGGGCACACCGGGCAGCAGGATTTACAGGCAGCGCACCAGCAGAATGGTCTGGTCGTCGAGCTGCGGGCCGAAGCGGTTGGCTGCGGCCAGGATGGTGGCGGCCAGCTACGGCACGGGCAGGTCTGTGGCCCCTTCGATGACCGCCTTCAGGCGTTCGAGCCCAAACTCCTCTTCCGTCCCGTTGCTGACCTCGTTGCTGACCTCAAGGATCCCGTCGGTGGCCACGACCAGCAGATCGCCGGGCGCGACCGGGAGTTGGTACCCCTCGAAGCCGGAGAACGGCAGCAAACCGATGGGAAGCTGCGGCTCCTGCGTATACGACACGGTGCCTGTAGCCGCGTGCCACTGCAGCAGTGGCGTGCTCCCGGCCATGCCCACAAAGACGCTGCCATCCGCCCCCAGCCGCAGGCCCGTGAAGGTGGCGTACATGTTGGACTCTTTGACCTGCGGAAGAATGACATTGAGCTGATCGAGCAGCAGCGGCAGCGTGCGCCCCTCCGCGCGTTCACCAGTATTCAGCAGAGCGGTGCGGGTGGCGGTCTTAAGCATGCCCATCAGGATGCCGGCGGGCAGACCGTGCCCGGCAATCGGCAAGGTACGCCACCGCGGTCCCATCGTCGAGCGGGACCGCCTCGACCAGATCGCCACCCACCTTTTCGCTGGGGCAGGAAATGCCGTAGATCTCGGCGCGGGCGGTCTCCAACTTTAATGGGGGTACAGGCGTCTTCTGGATGCCGTGGGCCAGCTCCAGCTCGCTTTTCATGCGCAACGAATACCTCTCTTCGCGGTGGATGTAGACCAGCAGAAAGACATAGGCGGCGATGCTGGAGAACAGCATGCCGTTTCCCG
>CAXTFS010000156.1:0-7678 GCA_964243395.1 uncultured Acidobacteriaceae bacterium
GGGCACCACCATGGATTCCAATCATGACCTTGACCCGCGGGAAGCCGCGAAGTCGAAAGAACTGGCCACGGCCGGGGGAGGTCACGCATGATGAAGTCAACCAAAGCATTCACGCGCGGTCTGCTGGCCTCCGCGAGCCTTTTGTTCCTCGCCGGATGCAACATCGGCCCTAAGTACACACGTCCGCAGGCCCCGGTGCCGCCGGCCTTCCGCGGTCCGGACAACACCGCGGTCTCGAGCGACCCGCAGGGCTCACTTGGCGACCAGAAATGGGCACAGGTCTTTCGTGAGCCGGAGTTGCAAAGCCTGATCACGACAGCACTGATCAATAACTTCGATCTGCGCGTCGCGGCCGAGCGTGTGCTCGAAGCGCAGGCTCAGGTGAAGATCACCCGTGCGCAGGAGGTTCCGCAGATCACCGCCGGCGGTACCGGCGTCGGGGCGGAATTCCCGAACGCCCTGGGCAGCAACATCAGCAGTCCCATCACCCTGGGCAGCTACAACCTTTCCGCATCGTGGACACCGGATTTCTGGGGCATCTATCGCAAGCAGACGCAGGCCGCACGCGATCAGCTGCTTGCCCAGGAGTGGGCGCGGCGTGCGGTTCGCCTGAGCCTGGTGCAGGGAGTCGCCACGACCTACTTCCAGATTCGTGCGCTCGACCAGCAGCTCGCCATCGCTCAGCAAACACTGAAGGTTCGCCAGGACTCCGTCAAGCTGACAAGCACGCTCGAGACCGGCGGCGCCGCGCCGCTTTCGGATGTGCGCCAGGCAGAGCAACTGCTCTACACGGCCAGCTCGCAAATCCCGCAGCTCGAGCAGCAGATCCAGCAGGATGAGAATGCGCTGCAACTGCTGCTTGGCCAGAATCCAGGTCCGGTAGCGCACACCGACCCCAACGCCCTGGCGCCGCCGCCAACCGATCTGCCGGTCGGCCTGCCGTCGCAGCTTCTGGAGCGGCGGCCGGACATCCAGCAGGCGGAGGCGCTGTTGCGTGCCGCCAACGCGCAGGTCGGCGTGGCACGTGCGCAGTTCTTCCCGCAGCTGACCATCAGCGCCTCGGGCGGACTGGGCGGCAGCACATTCGCCGAGCTGTTCAGCACCTCCGGTCAGACGGTCTATGGCCTGGGTCAGCTGGCGCAGCCTCTCTTTGAAGGCGGCAAACTGCGTGGGCAGCTGCAGCTCTCCGAGCGTCAGAAGCAGGAGATGGTGCTCGACTACCAGAAGGCGATTGCGACCGCCTTTCACGATGTGTCGAACGCGTTGATCGCGGTGCAGAAGCAACGCACGGCACGTGAGGAGCAGACCAAGCTGGTGGCCGCCGCGCAGGATGCCACGCGCCTCGCCCGCATTCGCTACCAGGGCGGGGCGACCAGCTATCTTGAGGTGCTGACGACGGACTCAAATCTGTTTGCCGCACAGCTGAACCTCGCGACGGCGCAGCAGAGTGAAGCGGTGACGCTCGTGCAACTCTACAGCGCGCTTGGCGGGGGTTGGCAGGAGTAGACGGCGCGTCGAGCAACTGCAAGGCACAGATCAGTTCCGCTCTTAGGCGACAGAGCGGAGCTCAGCAGAAGGAAGTTGGGTAGGATCGGCGGAGCGTTCCCATCCCATGTGTCAAGGACCTCTCGATGCGTAATCTTTTCTCTTCTGCCTTGCTATCCACGGCTGCGGTCTGCGCCCTCTCTGCGAGCGTCGCAGCTCACGCCGATACTCCGGTCCAGTTCACGTACACGGGCAGTGAGACTGTGAGCTTCTCCCTGGATCCATCCGCCTACGATCCGACGTACGACGGATTCACGTACTTCGTTTCGGGCTCTCTGAACGGAACTCCGGACAATTTCGTTGCGAGCTTCTATCCCTACGACGATGGCGAGTCACTTGGGTTAGAGAACGAAGAGTCCACCTTCTTCGAGGACGCCTTCATCGAGCCCAATGGGACGGCGCTGCCCCTCGACGGCGATCCAACGTCCGGTTTGGCGCCGACGGTGACACCCGGCACCTTTGCCGGCTTTCTCGCTTGCGCCGCCTCTCTGCGATCGCCGGCCAGCGGTCTTCCGCCAACGCTCGCCTTTTTCCAGGTTTCCGGATTGGGCAACTGCGGCGATGCCGTCAGCCTGGTCGTTGGCACCCCTGCGGTGATCACGCCGCCCGGCGTCACACCGGAGCCGTCTACCCTGGCGTTGTTCGGTACCGGCGCGCTTGGGTTGGTCGGTGCGGTGCGTCGCCGTCGTCAGCAAGCCTAAGCCGCACAACATTCAACAGTGCACGGGGAACCGCAGCGGGGCTCTCTTACCGGGGAGAGCCGGCTGCGGTTTTTATTCGTAACGCAGGGCGTCGATCGGGTCCAGGTTGGCGGCCTTCCAGGCTGGGTAGATCCCGAACACCAGGCCGATGATGCATGAGCAGCCGAAGGCAGCCAGGATCCAACCCAGGCTGACCTGCGAGCTGAGCAGGAAGTGCAGGCCAAACGCCAGGACCGAACCAAGTGCGATGCCCAGCACGCCGCCCACGGCGCAGAGCACCACGGCCTCCACGGTGAACTGCAACAGGATCGTGGAACGCGTGGCACCGATGGCTTTGCGGACGCCGATCTCGCGTGTGCGCTCGGTCACTGAGACCAGCATGACGTTCATGACGCCGACGCCGCCCACCATGAGCCCAACGGCGCTCAGGCCCAGCATCAGCAGAAACAGCGAGCTGGTGATCTGCGTCCAGAGCTTGGTGATGGCTTCGGCGCCGGAGATGGAGAAGTTGTCTTCCGCCTCGTTCGGCACCTTGCGGCGGCGGCGCAGCAGCTCACGGACCTCATCTTCGGCGATCGACTTGTTCGCCTGATCGTCGTACTTCGCGCTGATCCAGTAGTCCAGCACCTCCGGATGCAGCTTGTGGAAGGTGGTGATGGGCATGTACGCGATGTTGTCTTCCGGATTTTTGCCGCCGCCGAAGGCTGACTTCTGCTTCTCCAGCGAGCCGATCACGGTAAACGTCCGGCCTTCGATGGTGACCTGCTTGCCGGAGGGGTCGTCATCGCCAAACAACTCTTCGTTGGTGTCAGCGCCAAGAATGACCACATCCACCGCGCGGTCCTGGTCGGTTTGTGTGAAGTAGCGGCCGTTCTGCAGCTTCTGGTCGTAGACCTCGCCGTTGGACACAGTGTCGCCATCAAGGATGAGGTGCTCGGCCTTGCGGTTGCCGTACTTGGCGGTGGCTGTGCCGGTGTTGAACTGCTGGCTCTGGTAGCGCAGGCTGGCGGCGGAGGCGACGATGTGCGGGAGCTTGCCGATGGCGAACATGTCGTCATACGTGAGCTGCTTGCGGGCGAGCATTTCCGCAGTCGGGCGCACGGTGATGGGCGACAGGCGCGAGATCCACATGACATTGGTGCCAAAGGACTCCACCATCTCCGAGACGGAGCTGTTGAGGCCGTTGATCACCGATGAGATCGCAATCACCGTCATGACGCCGATGACGATACCGAGAATGGTCAGCGCCGAGCGCATCTTGTTGGCGCGCAGGGTGTCAAGTGCCATCAGGGCGGCTTCGCGCTGTTGAGAGATCTGCATGGCGAGCCTCTAGAACTCCGACCGCAACGCGACGATGGGGTCGAGATTGGCGGCCTTGCGCGCGGGGTAAACGCCAAAGAAGATGCCCACCGAAGCCGCCACGCCCAGACCGGCGAAGATGCTCCAAAGGGCGACGCTGGAAGGGAAGCTGAGCAACGTGGTGATCAGCTGCGCGGAGCCCACACCCAGCGCCACGCCCAGCACACCGCCGAGCAGCGCCATGGTGGCGGACTCGCAGAGGAACTGCAGTAGCACATCGCTCTTGGTCGCGCCGAGCGCCTTGCGCACACCGATCTCGCGGGTGCGCTCGGTCACCGAGACCAGCATGATGTTCATGATCACGATGCCGCCCACAACCAGCGAGATCGCGGCGATGGCCACGGCCACGAGCTCAAACGAACCGGAGATCTGCGACCACAGCGAGACCAGGCCGTTGCTGGTTTCAAGCGTAAAGGTGTCCGGCGTGCCGGGGCGATCATGGCGCAGGCTGCGCAGAATAACGCGGGTCTCGTCGGAGGCGGTGTCCATGCCCGCGCCGCCGCTGGCGGCCTTGATGGCGAGCGAGATCGTCTTGGCGCCGCCATAGGTGCGCTGATAGGCGGTCAGCGGAATGGCGACCCAGTCATCCTGGCTGGCGCCAAGGGTCTTGCCCTGCTTTTCGCCGAGGCCAATGACGGTGTACGGCACACCATCGACGCGGATCTCGCGGCCGAGCGGATCGGCGTCCTGCAGCAGGTTCTCCTCGATATCCGTGCCGATCAGGGCGACGTGCGAGGCATGGTCCTCGTCGACCTGCGAAAAGCCCCGGCCCTCGGTGATGTTAAGGTTCGTCAGCTCCGGCATCTGCGTGGTGTAGCCGCGGATCTGGCTGCCGGTGCTGGATTGCTTGCCGGCAACAATGGTGCCCCGGCTGATCGCGTTCGCGCCCACCGCGCCGCAGCTGCGGCAGCCCTCGGCCACAGCGTTGAACTCCTCCATGCCGAGCACCTTGCGCTTGTTGTAGCGCACATAGTCGTCGTAGTTGGTCACCAGCGAGGGCAACTGGCTGACGGTGAAGACGTCCGCACCAAAACGGTTGACCTTGGTGGCCACGTAGCGGTTCGCGCCGTTCACCAGCGTCACCACGGCAATCACCGACGCCACACCGATCACCACGCCGAGCAACGTAAGCACGGTGCGGAGCTTGTTCGCCCAGAGCGAGGCGAAGGCCATCCGGATTGCATCTTTTTTATCCATGGAGCGGGCTGGAATGAGTGTACCGCCGCCGGGGCGGCTGCACTTTCAGTACGCGCAGCGGATGGACGCGGTTCCGTTCGAGTCCAGGATAGGAGTCCAGTTCCGGTCAACGGCTATCGTGTGACGCTTTCGCCAGGCAGATCGCAGTGGCTTGAATCGGGCGACACTGGGTCCCCTCTCAAGCGCCTTACCTCTGACCACCGGTATTGTCGTGGGCGACTCGGGGCGGTTTAGGTTTCTGAAAACGACGCTTCTCGAGAAGTTTGAGTGATCTAACCATTACTTCCTCACCCAGAATGACGACTGTTTCTGGGTAATTAAAGACTATTGGCTTTGCCGGGGCCGGCGTGGATGAACTTGTGCACCTTGACCGAGGGAAAGACGCGGCGGATGCGGGGGGTGCCGGTGTTGAAGAAGTCGGCGGTTTCGCGCCATTCTGCGGTGCGCAGGGCGCCGTTGTACTCCGGATCGCCGATGACCAGGGCGGAGTGGGCGCGCAGCAGCAGCTCGCCGCCGACCTCCGCGAGGATGCCATTGCGCTTGTCGATGCCGTCGACGCTCTTCAGCCAGGGGTTTAGCCGGGTGAGGAACTTGTGCGCATACAGCCCCAGCAGGCAGCGCGCCATGGGCGTGGCCGGAAGGTGGTCCCAGGCGACGTGGCCGTTGGCGCCTTCGACGCTGCGCCGAAAGCCGGGGAAGACAACGCTGGTGTCGTGAATCAGGAAGGCGTAGTCGAACCCCCAGCGCAGGGGCGCCTCGTAGAGCGCGGTCCACTCCCAGGCGTTGTGGCGGCTGAAGGCATGATCGACGCCCTCGATGGTCTCGTCGTCGTCGCGTTCGCAGCCGTTGACAACCACCTTGATCTGGTCGGGACGGATCCCTTCCGCGAAGAGTTGGCCCAGCAGCACCGGCACGGTGCGCTCATAGAAGTGCAGGCAGGAGGCGACCAGGTACACGATGCGTGTCGCGCGGGGCATGGGCGTCTGGGGCACAAGACAGAAGCGCTGCGCCGAGAGCGTCGCCTCCGGCTCATCGCAGAAGTGCCCGATCGGGATATCGCCCATCGATTGCGTCCACGTGGAGCTTGGAATCCAGTGGTTCGCTCTGGTCAAGAAGGCGAAGGCGCGCTCTCCGGGGACCTCGCCGTGGAGGTACGGCTGCCAGCTGCCCTCATTGGGGTCGGCGTAGCCGGTAATGCGGCCGTCGGACTGCAGGGTCAGCACGCCGAAGGGCTCAATCAGTACACCGCTGCGGAGCTGCTTCACCCGCCCGAACAGGTGCGGCCGGCCAACCAGCGCCCCCATGTCAACGCCGGGGGTGGGCGCCGGGACCTCCCCCAGCGGAACCGTTTCCGTGTGGGCGGGTGCCGCGGCAAGGCTGGTTGCCGAAGCCGAGCTGTTGCCTCCGTTGCTTCCATTCGACCCGTTGGACCCACTGGCACTGCTGGTCATGAGCAAGATCTCTTTCCGGCCGCTTTTGACGTTCTCGGCGCTTGGGAAAGCCCTACGGAGCGGCGGCAAGGGCACGCAGCGCAGAGTTCCCGGTATTGAGATGCAGCCGGATGGCCGGGATATCCAGACTACGCGGGGAGAAGAGCAGGCTCCCGCAGCTGGGGGTCAACGGCGTGTACCGACGCCACAACGATGGTCAGTACGGTGATGTCGTCAAGCTGCAGGGGCGAGGCGAAGCTGCCGCCTTCGTAGGTTGTTTTTTGCAGGGATAGACGTAGTGCAAGGACAAGCTCCTGACTTCCATCGGCAACACGCGCGCCGGAAGGCAGGGGAAACTGGGTGATGGTGGCGTTGTCATAAAGGTCATGCCGGTCCATATTCCCGAACGAGCCGATCTTTCGTCCGTTGGCGAAGACCTCGAACCTGCCCAGAGAACGGCGGATTCCGAGGTTATCGTCCGCGGCGCCGGTTGGAAGGCGAAGGTGCAGGCGCAACCAGCCGTAGCGCAGCCCGGTGAAGCCGTAGGACTCGAGGTTGCGATGCAGATCCACGGCGAGCCATTGGCGATCGTCCAGGCGTGACGAGGCGTAGCTGGGGTCGTCGCCGGGGTGAAAAAGCCAGCCCTTGTCGAGGTCAACCTGATCCCCGAGTCCTACGGCGACGAAGACAGGGACGTGCGGGCCGGCAGCGGATCCCGTCGGGCCGCTCCCTGCGGGGCTGGTTGGCGGTTGCGCGCTCCCGGAGCGCAGGAGTGCGACAAAGACGAGGAGCCACAGCGTCCCTGTACAAAGAAGCCTGGACATATGAGGTGGGGCGAGTGTACCCGACGCCGCGAGAGGTTTTGCGCATCACGTCGCCCGGCAACGAACCGCGTCACCAGAGCGCAATCTGGAGCGCATCATAGAAGGCGGCGAAGGCGGCAAATGCAAGGGCCGTAATGCGCTGACGAGGGAGCAAAAGCATGCGAGTGGGCTTGATGACGCGGGAGTACCCGCCCTATGTGTACGGTGGCGCCGGGGTCCATGTGGAGTACCTGTCGCGCGAGTTGGCCAAACAGATCGAGGTCGAGGTGCACGCGTGGGGCGATCAGCCCGCGCAGGAAGAGATCCCCGACAGCACCGAGCCGGACAACCCGAACCTGGAGGTGCACTTTGAGCAGCCCTGGGACGCGATCTCCAACGGCACCAAGGCCAAGTTCAAGGGGGCGCTGGAGGCGCTTTCGCTGAACCTTCTGCAGAACCTGCACCTTGACAAGCTGGATGTGATCCACACCCACACCTGGTACGTGTCCATGGCGGGGTTTCTGGCCAAGAAGCTGTACGGAATCCCGTTTGTGCTGACGACGCATTCGCTGGAGCCCCTGCGGACGTGGAAGGCAGAGCAGCTGGGCACCGGCTACGCGCTGAGCTCGTGGATGGAACGCAC
>CAXTFS010000157.1:0-7671 GCA_964243395.1 uncultured Acidobacteriaceae bacterium
GAGATGAACCTGCTCAGTGCGCGGAGCACGGTTATACTGGGGAACGGAAACGAGGGTTGGATGGCTGCGCTGATCGATGCAATCAATGTGAAACGCAAGATGGTGGTGGAGCTTGAGAACGTTCCGTACGTCTGCCTGAGCTCGGACATCAGCTCGCCGACAGCGCGCGGCGGACAGACGCTGGTGCGGCTGAAGGTGCGTAACCTGCTGACGCGGGCAGTGTTTGAGAAGACCTTCAAGGCTGACGACAAGTTCAGGGAGCCCGACCTCGAGTATCTGGACGCCAGCTATCTCTACACGGACAACTCCGGCTCGCATTTCCTGGAGCAGCAAAACTTTGAGACCCTGACGCTGAACGCCGACATGGTCGGCAACGCGCTCGATTACCTGCTCGAAGGCGCAATGCTGCAGCTTTATATGTACAACGGCAACCCGATCGGATTGCAGCTGCCCATCTTTGTGGAGCTGGACGTAACCTACACGGAGCCGGCCGTCAAAGGCGATTCGTCGAGCGGCAGTGTGACCAAGGCAGCCAGCCTGGAGACCGGCCTTGAGATCAAGGTGCCCTTGTTCATCAAGGAGGGTGAGAAGGTAAGGGTCTCCACCGAAAATGGGGAGTTCGAGGGGCGCGCTTAGCGGCATTTTCCAACGCCAGCTGCTTTGACTAAAAATCACCCTTGTATTTTGTTTGTTATCCCGTAGCGATCTGCGTTTCGACCGCCACTACCCTCCCCTGAGAAGAAAGGTTTCAAGGCGTTCCCGCGCGTCCTTTACAATGGGAAGCGATGGAAGAACTGGAACCAGGCAAGTCCCCCGCCGCACCCCCCGCGCAGCCTGTGCCCGAGGCCTGGGTACGCACCGAACTCGCTCGCGATCCCGCACGACCCTACCCGATGGACTACATCGAAGCCTTGTTCACCGACTTTAGCGAGATCCATGGCGACCGGGCCTTTGGCGACGACGCCGCCATGGCCTGCGGGATGGCGCGCTACCACGGCGAGCCGGTCATGGTCATCGGCAACCTGAAAGGCCGCACGACCAAGGACCGCGTCGCGCGGAAGTTCGGCAGCCCGGACCCTGAGGGCTATCGCAAGGCGTTGCGCGCCATGAAGCTGGCGGAAAAGTTTGCGCGGCCGGTGTTCACCTTTCTCGACCTTGCCGGTGCCTTTCCTGGGATCGGGGCAGAGGAGCGCGGGCAGGGCGAGGCGATTGCACGGAACCTGTTTGAGATGTCCCAGTTACGCGTGCCCACCATCGCCACCATCACGGGCGAAGGTGGCAGCGGGGGCGCGCTCGCACTGGCCGTCGCGGACCGCGTGCTGATGCTTGAAAATGCGATCTACTCGGTGATCTCGCCCGAAGGCTGCGCGTCGATCATGTGGAAAGATCCGGCCAGGAAGCAGCAGGCGGCCGCCGCGCTGCGTTACACGGCCGCGGAGACGAAGAAGCTCGGCTGCGTGGACGACGTCATCCAGGAGCCGGCCGGCGGTACCCAGAAAGATCCGGGCGAGGCCTTCAGTCTGGTCAACGAACGGCTGCGCCACCACTTCGACGAGATCCGCCGCATGCCGCTCCAGGAGCTGCTCGATCGGCGCTATCGCAAATTTCGCAGCATCGCGCAGTTTTATACGGTTCACGAAGCCTGATCTGGTCGGGCCGGCAGGGGATGAGGGGCAGTTGGCAGAGCGGAGTGGATTGAACGAAGCGATTTCCGAGAGCCGGGTTCCGCGCGGGTTGCAGCTGGCACTGAGCCTGACCGCTCTTGCGCTCGCCGGGGCCGCCAGCGTTACGGCCGGCAGGGCGGCGCAGGGCCTCAGCGTTCGCTTTCAGATTGGCGCGCTGCAGCCCTTGATGACGGCGCTGTTCCTCCTTTTTCTGCTGGTCGTCGGGTTCAAGGCACTGGATTGGATTGCCGCGCGTGGCTGGCAGCAGGTAGACGTGCTTCCCCTGCCGCGGCGTGCGGGCTGGCTGGGGGAGTGGGGAACCGGCGCCGCTCTGGGCTGGGGACTTTGCCTCGCCGGCGTGCTGCCGGTTCTGCTTTCGCTCCATCTGCACGCCCGCCTTCTGCGCGGCAGCTTCTCTGCAGAGTCTGTGCTGCTCGCCCTGGCTACCTTGCTGGTGGCTTCGCTGGCGGAGGAAGCCATCTTTCGCGGCTATCCCTTCGCTCGTCTGGCCGAGGCCGTGGGGCCCGCCTGGGCCTCGAGCCTGCTCTCGGCAGGGTTCGCCATCGCGCTCATCTCCGGCAATCCACCGCGGCACCTGCTCTTCGCGCTGGTCGATGGCTCCCTGTTTGGGATCGTCCTCTCGATGGCCTACCTGCGCACGCATGCACTCTGGCTGGGCTGGGGCCTGCACTTTGCGTATCGTGCGGTTGCCGCGGTGGTGCTTGGGCTGCCCATTGCGGGGCATGGTGAGTTTGGCGCGCTGCTCGACAGCTATCTCGATGGTCCGCGCTGGCTGTCAGGTGGTGCGTTCGGGCTTGATGCCGCCTTTTTGACCGCGATTGTCATGCTTGGCGGCATAGCCGTGCTCTATCGCATCACGCGGGACTATGCCTGGAAATACACCCAGCGGCCGATCGTGGGCGCGGGCCATGAGCTGACGGTCGCGCCGCCCGCCGCACACACGGCGATGGAGAAGCAGTCGGCCGCAGCCCCGCCGCCGCTGGTGCAGATTATGCCTTCTACCCCGCAGACCCGCTCGCGCCTTGACGAACGCGGCGTCGACCCGTTCGAGCGGATGCCCCCGCCTTCTTAGCTCCTTGTTTGTCATTCCCGCAGGGAATCTGCGTTTCGAGCGCCATGAACCAATCGGCCAGAGCTGTGGAAAAGTTCTAGGCAAAGGCGAACAAAGGGTGTAGGCTGTTTCCATCTGAGGTGCAGAGATGACAGTGCGTGCGCGCAGATCGGCCCTGTGGTTGCTCCTGACGTTGCTGGCAGCGATCCTCCCAGCCGCGCAGGCGCAGGTATTCACCGTCGGCGAGAAGAGCGCGACCGAGGACATCAAGACCGACTTCAAGCCGACGCACGTGCAGCTGCCCGACCAGACGCTGACCGAGCGTGGGCGCAGGGACCTGGTACGAAACCTGGAAGCCGAGCAGGGCTTTGCGCACCGCGTCTTACCGCTTGCCTCGACTGTTACGCTGGTCGCGAACGGCCAAGTCGAACCCGGGCCCGAAGCCTACAGGATGATGATCTACAAGAAAGGCCAGGGCGCGGCACCTGGCGACCGCGTCGCGATTACGGCGCTGGAGTTCAAAGGCGACCGCATCCTGATCGACTTCAACGGCGGCCCCTATGTAAGGCATCGCTTCCTGCGCCATCTGCAGATCGGCGTGGGCGGCGTCGCGTCTCAGGACCCGGACCTGACGGAGACCGCGAGCGGCTGGCGGATCGCGTTGCTGTTCGAGGGAGGGATCCCGGAGCTCTCCGCGCCGGAGGTGAAGGCGCTGCTCGAGCCGCTGGTCGATTTCGGCGTCAAGACCGGGGAGCAGGCCTACGCGGACACGCTGCCGGCACCGGTGAAGAACGCGATTGCCTCGCACGAGATCCTCGTCGGGATGAACCATCGCATGGTGCTCGCCGCGTTGGGCCAGCCTGAAAGCAAGGTTCGCGAGACCGCCACCGAGGGCAAGTACGAGGAATGGATCTATGGGCATCAGCCGCAATCCGTCAGGTTTGTGCGCTTCATGGGCGATCGCGTCAGCCTGATCAAGGTAGCGGCGCTGGGCAAACCGATCGAAGTCCACGATCATGACGAGATGGCCGGCTATGCGGAGCCCGCACCGGTGCGGACGGTCATGGTGGCCAACGGCCCCGGCCAGGCCGCGGCGGATGGAAGCGAGGTACGGCAGGCCCCATCGTTGAAGCTGCCCAGCGAAGCTGCGACTCCCGCCGAGAGCCAGACAGGCGTCTCGGAACGCAAGGTGCAGTATCCTGACGCACATCCACTGCCCGGGACGGCTCCTCAGTCCGAACAACCGCATGATCGCTTCGTCCCGTCCGCCTCGCAGTAGGACGTGCGCGTGCGTCGTGTAAACTGAGAGACGGATCTCCGCTTGCGGAACCTGGATGCCGTTACCCGGTGTGCAGGGAAGGTGGTGCTTTCACACCTTCGTAGACGCTTGCGGGTCCTGATCAAACACTGCAACAGGAGAGCACAAATATGGGAAAGATTGCGAAAACAGGCGACCGCGCCAAGGTCATGGATACGAACAGAAGCACGGATTGCCCCAAGTGCTCGAAGCCGACGCGGATTGTGAAGCGCGTCAAGGATCGTGAGCGGGGGATCCCGGGCGGAGTGTATATTTCGTGCTCGGCTTGCGACTTCTTTGAAAAGCTGTAGGGCGCACTTCAGGTATTGCGGAAGCAAACAATAGGAGAGCCTTCGGCTCTCCCATTGTTTGCTTCCTGCTGGCTCTTGTTGTCGGGAATGCGAGTAGACGGTTGCTCAAAGATGGAGTGTTAGTTCAACCGCAGATTCCTCCGCTTTGATACCGAATGACACAAAAAGGGCTGCTATGTATTTTGTTGTCATCCCGCAGGGATCTGCGTTCGACTGGAGCGACTGCACCCGAAGTGACAATGCTCTCGGTCTTACTTTGCGCTGGGACTGCCGTTCTTTTCCTTCGTAGGCATAGTCAGCCGATGGGTCATCAACGTTTATGACGGTGCAGTTGTGTTTAAGGTCTAACTCCATGATCACCGCGATAGGCCGCGGTGATCATGGGGCACCCTGGTGCTTATGGCTTCGGTGTGGTCGCAGCCAGGGTGAGTACGATGTCGTCGAAGGCTGCCGCAGGGTCGGCTGCTTGCGTAATTGGGCGGCCAATGACCAGCAGGGAAGCTCCCGCGACAAGGGCGTCGGCGGGGGTGGCGGTGCGGCTCTGGTCGTCCGCTGCGGTGCCGGTGGGGCGAATTCCCGGTACGACCAGTAGCGGCTCGGCCCCTAGCTGCGAGCGGAGCAGTGCGACCTCTCGCGGCGAGCAAACGACTCCAGCAAGGCCGGCAGCGGCAACCAGTCCTGCCAGCCGGGACACGGTTTCGGCGGGAGATAGCGCGATGCCCAGCGCCTCAAGCTGCCGCGCATCCATACTGGTGAGAACAGTGACTCCGAGCAGTCTGGGGCCTCCGCCGGCTTCCGTAGCCTGCTGTGCGGCGGCGAGCATCGCTGGACCTCCCAGCGCATGCACGGTCAGGAGCGAGGCTCCGGAGGCTGCGAGCGAGCGGACCGCCCCCGCAACCGTGTTCGAAATGTCGTGCAGCTTCAGGTCCAGAAAGACCTCCAACCCACGCTCGCGCAACGTGCCGACGATCGCCGGGCCTGCCGCCAGATAAAGCTCGAGCCCTACCTTGACCCAGCGCAGCCGGCCTTCCATGCGGTCGACCAGGGCCAGGGCCGCGGCCGCGGAAGGGAAGTCGAGCGCGACCACGATGCGCGACGCCGGGTCTGCGAGGGGTGCTGGGGCGGTAAACTCCATAGGTAGAGTTTACCCATGAAGACCCTGTTGACGATTGCCGGCTTTGACCCCTCCTCGGGCGCGGGCGTGACGGCCGATCTGGCTGTCTTTGCCGCGCATGGCTACTTCGGCGTGTCTGCGATTACGGGACTGACGGTCCAGTCCACGCAGGGTGTCCGGCGCACGGAGGCGGTTGAAGCGGAGCTTCTGCGCGAGACGCTGGCCTGCCTGGCCGACGACCTGGAGATCGCCGGCGTGAAGATCGGCATGCTCACCACGGCGGCGAACGTGGCCGTGGTGGCAGACTTCCTTCGAACCCTTGCGGTGCCGGTGGTGCTTGATCCGGTGCTGCGCTCCTCGTCCGGTCGCGCGCTGCTGGAGCCCGCTGGAGTTGCCGCGTTATGCGACGCGTTGCTGCCGCTGGCTGACTGGGCTACGCCGAACCGGGCGGAGTTCGCGGCACTTGGTGACGCCCAGCCTAAGACCGGGCTTGTGGTGACCGGCGGCGATGACGATGGCTCAGACTGCGTGATCACGCGGGGGACTGAAAACTGGCTGCGCGGAGAACGCATCGCGAGCCGCGCCACCCATGGGACCGGCTGTGCGTTCTCGTCCGCGATGCTGTGCGGGCTGGTGGGCGGGCTCGGCGGTGTCGAGGCCGCGCGCGCCGCGAAGGAGTATGTCACGGAGGCGATCCGACGGGCTCCCGGGATCGGGAAGGGGATCGGCCCGCTGGAACTGCGATGGCCTGCAGGCTAACGAGAGCCCTTTGCCTGTCCTTCTCCTGTGGACCGCGCGGTGGAGCTGCTGCTGGCGTTGATGCGCTCATGTCGCCCGCCGATAAGGCAACGGAGAGAGGACTTCTTCCATGCCCCCTGCCGCAATCTCTGCAACGTCCGAAGGTTCACCGAAGGTAAACTCCGGACGCGTCATCGCTTTCGAGAACCCCCATGCCCCGACGCTCACTGTGCCCGCTCCGGCGGCTCCGAGGGTCGACTACATTCGCCGCCGCGGCTCGCTGCAGCAGGGCCGCGCTCTGGAAGCGCTAGGCCATGCGGTCGAGTACCTGGTCGACTGCGGCATGTTCCAGGGCGACGAGCTCGACGGTCAAGCGAACCAGGCGGCCGTGCAGATCCTGATGCGGCTCAGCCGAGCGGTGTTCCTGGAATGCCCTGAGGTGCTGCCGGTGCGGCGCCGGGTGGGGCTGTGGGGCCAGCGCGTGTTCGCGCGCGCGATGCGCCGGGCTGCTCCCGGTCCGGCGTGCTAATCTGAGCCAATATGGAACTCATCGTCAACGGTCGTGCGGAGGTGCTGGCCGGCCTGGCCCCGGGGGATACGCTTGCGGCCGCTGTCGCCAGCCTGGGGTTGAAGCCGGACCGCATCGCGGTCGAGTGCAACGGGGAGATTGCCGCGCGGGATACCTGGGCAAGCCTTAAGCTCGCAGGTGGGGAACGCCTTGAGATTGTGCATTTCGTGGGGGGCGGCATCCGCTAGGATCGGTCCACTGTTAGAGTGAGCAATTTCGCCCAGCAGTGTCTTGCGCTCTTTACCCTTGCGAAGGTGTGGCAGCGTCGACACTGCGGGCTCCAACTTGCTCAGAAAGACAATGGTGAGGAAACCTGCTTCAGGTCTTTGATAGGACCTGACATGGGTAAGGTAGCGCGACTATAGCCGATTGCCTTGTGGCGCAGTGACTCACCAAACGCAGATTCCCTACGGGAATGACAAACAAAGAGGCAAAGAGCCTACCTTCCTGATAAGTTGTTTACGTCCCCTGGTGGGATCACCGCGATATCCAGATGCCCCTGTGTTGGCGGACGACCGCGAACACGATCAGAGTCCACCAGCAGGAAGCTGTCCGCCCGTGCAGCGCCGCCCTGGCCTGCAGCCGCGAGCAGCATTTTGCAAGGGGGTCGTTTTAGCTCAGTCAGATGGCTCCGGATGCGTTTCTATGGAACCTGTTGACGAGCACGCGGGCCAGGTTCCTGTTCGAGCAACACCTACCCACCTATCCCTACGCAACAGAGGAGCCTTCGTGGCGACGAAACACAGTTTTGTCTTAAACCAGGCCTGGCACTCATGCTCGGTCTCGCTTTCTGGACTGCCCCTGGCCTGGGTCAAACCGCGGCTGTTCCCGTACTGCCCCAAGGTATCCCGGTAGCATCCAGCCTTCTGGTCACGCCCAGCACTCCGCAGTCCCAGACATTGCCGGC
>CAXTFS010000158.1:0-7653 GCA_964243395.1 uncultured Acidobacteriaceae bacterium
ACGCCCGCGACGGCGCGGATGGCCTCATACCGCGCCTGCTTCGCGGTCTCGTTGCGCAACACGAACAGCTCCCAGTTCATGCCGTAGAAAATAACGACGAACTGGGCGATCAGCAGCAGCGAAAGCGGTTGCGCCGCACCGAGCCAGCGCTCCCCATACAAGATATAAACCGCCGGACGGGACAGGATTGCCAGGCCAATCAGGAGTGGCCAGATCAGCGCCGTGATCATCTCGAACCCGCGCAGGAAGGCGTCGCGGAGCACTCCCCGCTCGCGGAAATCCGTGGAAAGCTGCACAAACAGCACCCGCGTGATGCCGCCATAGATGTTTTCGAAAATTTGAGTAGAGACATTCGTTGCGCGTGAGTAGAGGCCGAGGGCCGCAAGGCCCAGCATATTGCCTAGGACGATTTCAGACAGCCGCGCAGCCAGGCTGTTCACCCCGTTGATCGACATGATGTTCAGCCCGAAGGCGGCCATGGCCCGCCCTTCCGACAGTGACAGGCGGAACCCGGCATGCTTGCCTGCGACCAGGTTTATGCAGACGGCGCCGAACACGGCGGAGATAAGGTTGCTGTATGCCAGGCTCATGTAAACGAAACCGTTCAGGGCCAGGCTGATGACCGCGACCATGGCGACGAGACCCTTGGCAAGGTTCAGCAACGAGAGCACCCGGAAGTTCATCTCCCGCTGGAGCATGGTTGCCGGGCGGAACTCAAAGATGCCGATCAAGGGACCAAAGGCGAGAGGGGTCAGGACCTGCGCCACCGGCAGGTTGTCGAACTGGAACCGCTCGACGGCGCTGGCCGTGAGGATGATCGCCGCCATGCCAATGGCAAGAAGGGCGTTGAGCGTGAAGGCCGAATCCAACGTGGACGCCTGCAGCTCCGTAGCCCGTACGATGTAGGTTCCGACACCGAAGGCGCTCAAGGTGTTGAGCACGGCGATGATGGCCATGGCGATGGCGAAGACACCCATGTCGTGCGGGGTGAGCAGCCGCGCCACCACGATTGAGCCGCCGAACGAGATCGCGAACGACAGGATCTGCCCGGACACCGACCAGGATATCGCCTTGCCAACCTTCATGCGCATCCGCCTCTTGCGATACTAACGGCCGGGGTACAATCAGCCAGGGAGTTCAACGTCACAGGCGCGAGCCCATCAGGCACAAAGTGCCAGGGTCTCGAAAACCGGGATGGACAATCAGGGATGCAGATGGAAGCCGCATGACTGCACAAGGCCAGACGGCGTTGACGCCCGCATAGCACCCTCATCCAAGCGCACAAGGGGATAGGGGCATGTTTCCTGTGCCATGCTGGACGATCTTCGTGCTTCCATGATGCGCTTGCGAGGGTATAGGGGCTTGCACCCTGAATCCGCACGACCGACGATCGGTTCTCTGCCGCGTGTTGGCCGGGGTGGGCTAGTACATGGTCCCACCCAGGCGCACAAGCCAAGCGCTTCGGCGCGGCTCAGCCGCCCCGGCATGCATCAAGCGCCGAGCACGGCACTCAAGCGCCCAATAGAATCCTCCCATGTGAACCTTTTGACAAACGCCTCCCCCGCCCTCGCCAACCTGAGCCGGAGGGCATCATCCTCGATCAATCTTCCGGCAGCGTCGGCAAGCTGTTTTGGCTCGCGAGGTGGAGTGACGATGGCCGTCTCACCATTGATGGCGTAGTCGCGGCAGCCGCCATTGTCGGCTGTAACGAGCGCGGCTCCACAGGCCATGGCCTCGACACCGGGCAGTCCCCATCCCTCGAAGTGGGAGGGGAA
The DNA here is from genome assembly GCA_964243395.1 of uncultured Acidobacteriaceae bacterium. Classification (GTDB taxonomy): domain Bacteria; phylum Acidobacteriota; class Terriglobia; order Terriglobales; family Acidobacteriaceae; genus Granulicella. The sequence continues at coordinate 1,776 of CAXTFS010000158.1, forward strand.
CATGAAAATTGATTGATCGTTATAAAATTGGCGCAGTCTGCGTTGCGATGGATAATCCACCCATTCAATCCAATCCGGCATGTCAACGCGGCGGCTGCCGAATGTTGTCAAGCGGAGCTTATCGCCAAAACGTTCCCGCAACAGGGTGGCGGCTTCCACGGCGTCGGCGGCGCCCTTGAGCGTATCCGTGCGCGTAGGGAACCCCAGGGTGAACTGATCCCGCTTCTCCAGCGCCACGTCTGTTCCGAACTCATTGAAATCGAGGCCGCAGGGTATTTGAGCGAGAGGCTCGCCGCCACAGCGTCGTATGGTTTCGGCAACCACGCTGGAGGTCGCGACCATGCCGAACGACAGCCGATAGGTGCGCTCGATGCGCTGCCGCGTGGAAGGATCCGCCGTCATCAGATGTTCATAATCGTAGACGATATAAAACTTTCGGCCGCAGCGGGACGGTGCGTCCGCAAGGGCCTCCGCGGTGTGCCAGGAAGTGGCAATCAGCACGTCGGCACTTGGAAGTAGGCTGGCGTTCAAGTTACGGAGCAGCCGCAGCTTGACCCGGCTGTCGCGTGGAAACCATGGGACCAACGGGCGATTCTTGAGCCGGGTCCGCAACGCCCATAACGGCGCCTTGAGACGCGACTCAATCCCGCTTACACGTTCCTCTACCCGCCTCGGGAACACCACGGTGACATCGTGGCCCCTGCGCGAGAGCAGGTCGGCATACTTGTAATGGACGTGAAAGCCGCCGCTAGGCCAATTCAGGTAGCTTGGCAGCGCGATTACAATCTTCATTGATCGGGCTGCCTTTGAACGCGGACATCATTTTCGGCCGAGAACGCTGCATCGGACACTTGATGGAACCTCCTGTCTCTGCATGGCTGGCAGGCGCGACGCCGATGAAAGCCAGGCACCGGCGGCATGCCACAACTAGTGGAAACCACACCGACAGCAAAACGCCAGGATCCGGCCTGGCAACGCTCCACGGCGATGCACGGCAAATTCGGTCGAAAGGCCGCCGCCTGTGTGTGTTACGCAGCTTAGTGGGCGGGTTGACGACAAGCGTTCGGCAACATGGACGGACAACAGATCTTCCTTTGACACGGCGCATGCCATCCTGCGCCCGGGTCCCGGTCTGCTTCAAGTCCCGCTGGCCATGGCACCGCCGAACAAGGCTGGGCAGCAGGCATGATGCATACCCAGCCAATGCCCACCCTCCCAGAGTTGGCGCAGCGAGTGATGCCTCTGAGGCCCGCACCCGCAGCAGCATGCCCATCCACGTCTCAACATGGGCGCCGACGCCCGTAGGCGTGCCCCACAACGGCCCGTCCAGCCGTGTCAGCCACCCCAATACCAGGCGAGTAATCAGCACCGCACCCCGCTGCGTGTGGACCTCGAAGCCCGCATCGGCCATATTGGCTGCGGACGCATCATGTCAGGCGAAGCGAGCTGCTCTGTGAACGAAATCTCGATCGCCATGGCCACCTACAATGGTGCCGCCTACCTTGAGCAGCAATTGGAAAGCCTGGCCAAGCAACGACTGCTGCCGGGTGAACTGGTGGTCACCGATGACGGTTCGACCGACGGCACGATCGCTCTGATCGAGGATTTCGCCCGCTGCGCCCCATTTCCCGTGCGGATCGTCAAGAACGAGGTCCGGCTAGGCTATCGCGGCAACTTCATAAAAAATTCGACGATCTGCGGATGTGACCTCATCGCATTCTGCGATCAGGATGACGTGTGGCACCCGGAAAAGCTGCAGGAGGTCTCAAAGGCATTCGACAACCCGGACGTGCTCCTGTGCTACCACAATGCCCGGCTGACCGACAAAGCCGGAGCGGTCACGGGACGTGCGGACATCGCCAAAATCAATCGGTTGAACCCTCCCGCCTCGATCCACCCCTACACTTGAGGCCTAGGTTTCCTGCTGACATTCCACAAATCCCTGGTGCAGTTCGCCGATTTGTGGCCGGGCTCCGTGGACACCATCGAGCCGCATAACCCCATGGCGCATGACATGTGGGTTTACTTCCTCGCATCGGTTTTCGGGCACATTGCCTACATGGACGTGGACTTGGTTGACTATCGCCAGCACGGCCAGAACACGGTCGGCTTCCAATGGAGCCCTGAAGGCAGGTGGAAACGCCTGCAATCCAAAGTGGCAATCGGCGCCGACGAATATGATCGCCTCGCAAAGGTATCACGGAGCCGGCAGCAAATCCTGGAGCAGGCCAGCGCGAGGCTGGATGGCACTTGGCTTGAACGGGCACATGCCTCCGCCGCGCGGTATAGCCGGTATGCAGCAATCTTCGAGGAACGGACGAAAATATATTCCAATGTGAACATGGGCACACGGCTCAAAGCGTTGCAACGGCTTGTACGCGATGGCGCCTATGGATCGAACAATACCTGGGGCCTTTCATACGGATCACTGTTGAAAGACTCCGCAATGGCGGTGAGCTACAACGCCCTGTCCGGTCCCCGAGTTCAGGAGCATAATTGACGCAGCGCCAATGGTGTTTTGTTCCTAAGGTGGCCGCCCTTTTTAAGCCAGGTACGCTCCGGCTCGCTAAACCAGATTGCGGCGGGAGCTGGACCATCGACGACTACGGCACAAACTGCAGCTTTCTGCCTTGCAAATGAAAATCTAAACTGGCTCGCGTAAGACTTGGACCTAACCCACTTCAGCCCGGCAGCAAGTGGCGTGAGCGCATGGTCCTGATCGCCTTCTGGCTAAACGACCGCACTAATGTCGAGACATAAGCGTCCGCCGGCAGCCGTCGCAGCTTGCGGTGGAACAGGCTGTTGACGTTCATGTAACCAACCAGCCCAACCTTGTACTTCAGCAAGCTGCTGATGTAGCGTTCCTGATCGAGCACCGGATGCACGACCGGGCTGTCCGCCAGGACTGGAAGGTCGCCCTCCACATACGGCGGCCAGGTGTCATAGGACTCCGTGCCGATATAATGCGACAGCTCAACGCTCTTGAAGCCGCCGCGTCCCATTTCGGTCGCAATGAAACCCTCGCAAAACGGCCAGTTCCTGATCGTCGAGTCCCGAAGCTCCCCGGCCATCTGCAGCCTGCGCGCTGCCAGCGCCTGCAACGCCCGGCGCGAGAACAACGACAGGCAAATCAGCTTATACTGAACGTCCGCCGGATCGTAGATGCCGTCGCAGGTGAACAGCCAAGCCCATTCGTGCACAGGCTCACCCTTGGTCAGCCCAACAAAGTCCGCCCCTTCGGCAGCCGCCCGGGTAACCATGTTGTCGACGTCGGTGTTCAGCCAAACGTCGTATTCAAGCTGCAAGTAGTAATCATACGATCCATACTGCGACAGGAAGTAGTAAAGCGGATAATCCCCGTTGAACCACAGCAAATTGCCCGTGCCTGCCCGCGGCAGGCCCATGTCGAGCACATCCTGCTCCGTCAGCCGCACGACCCGGTCATGTTTGATGCCCTCGACGCGTCCGTTGGTTTCGTCCACCAGGACGAAAACATCGCCCGTGCCGACGCGAGCCAGCAGGCGGTCGAACTGGCGCTGGGCAAAGTCGTCCCAAAAGTGCGTCCTGAAGATCACGGCGTAGTGCGGCACCGCAGCACCCTCTGCTTGTCCAGCCATCATCGCACCCCGCCGCTTCCCGGCACCCTTCTTACTATCTCATAACGGGAGTCGTGTGCAGGGCGAAATGACAAGTGGGCGAGGCTGCCGGACCGCAGGGGGCAATGGCACCCGGCCCCGACCATTTAACGCTGCCCCGGGTGGCATGACCTGCTATGTCCAACCCTGACCGAACGACCTGTGAGCCGAGACCTCAACCATGACCGTGACCACCCCCACCTTCGCAACCTTCTGGGCCGGCCGGACGGTCTCGCCATTCGAGGCCGCCTGCATCACCTCGTTCCTGGCGCACGGCTACGAATACACGGTCTATAGCTACGACACGATGGACAACCTGCCGGAGGACGTCCAACTGCGCGACGCCCGCGAGATCACCGACGAGCCGAATGTCCGGCGCTTCCTCATCAAGGGCCGCCCCAACCTCAGCCACTTCTCCGACCTGTTCCGCTATGAGCTGTTCAAGCGGACCGACCACATCTGGGTCGACACCGACATGCTGCTGCTGCGCCCGCTCGACCTGCCATCCTACGCCGAGCTGATCGCCAAGGAGGACGCCACCATGGTATGTGGCGCCATCATGCGGCTGGACCGCCACCATCCCAAGCTCGGCGCGCTGATCGCCCGCACCGAGGCTTTGCGGGACCAGGACCTGGTCTGGGGCGCCACCGGCCCACGCCTGCTGACCGCCGTGCTCGACCGGCAGACCATCATGCAGAAGGCATTCGACCCCAAGTACTTCTTCCCGGTCCACTACAACGAATCGTGGAAGCTGTTCCTGCCTGAGTATCGCGACGAGTGCGTGGAACTCTGCAAGTCCGCCTTTACGACCCACCTGTGGAACGACCGGGTCATGAAGATCGGCGTCTGGAAGCGCTTCTGCCCGCCGGCCGGGTCGTTCCTGGAAACCCAGTTCCGCGCCGACGGCACCCTACGCTTCTTCGACGACGTTTACCCCGAAGCGGTGATGCAGAGCATGGTCGAAAACTGGCGCATCCGCTGCGAAGGCGGCGCCACCGGCCTGGGCCAGTGGATGCGCCAGGCCGTCCCCAGCGCGCAGTTGACGTTCCGCCGCCGCTTCAACCTGGCGACGTAACCGGGCGCCGCCAGAACCCACCGCCTACGCCGCAGTCAGCAGGGGCGTCAGCTCGCGATCGAACGCCTTCAACGCCGCGCCGATCGCCTGGTGCATGTCGAGGTAGCGATACGTGCCGAGACGCCCGCCGAACACCACGTTCCGCTCCTTGGCGGCCAGTGCGGCATACCGGTCGTAGGTCGCCTTGTCGTTCGGCGTGTTGACCGGATAGTATGGCTCATCCTGCTGGGTGGCGAACCGCGAGAACTCCTTCATTACCAGCGTCCGTCCCTTCAGGTTGGTCCGCTCGGGATGCAGGTGCTTGAACTCGTGGATGCGGGTGAACGGTGTGTCCAGCCCGGGATAGTTCACCACGGAAGCGCCCTGGTAATCATCCACGTCATGCCGCTCGATCTCGAAGTCCAACGTCCGCCAAGCCAGCGGACCGTAGCAATAGTCGAAATAGCGGTCCACGGCGCCGGTATAAACGACGATGGCATCCGGCCGCAGTTGATCCCGCACCTCGAAGAAGTCGCAGCCCGTCACCGTCTTGATCTTGTCGTTGGCGAACATGCGATCAAAGATCGCGTGGTAGCCATCAACCGGCAGCCCCTCATAAATGTCGTTGAAGTAGAAGTCGTTGAAGTTGAAGCGCACCGGAAGCCGGCTGATCACCTCGGCCGGCAGCAGCTTCGGGTCGGTTTCCCACTGCTTGGCGGTGTAGCCCTGGATGAACGCCTCATACAGTTCCCGCCCGATCAGCGAGATCGCCTTCTCCTCGAAGTTCGCCGGGTTCGGATAAGGCTCGGCTGCGGCCTTCGCCTTGATGAACGCCCCAGCCTCCTGCGGCTTCAAATCCACCCCGAAGAAGCTGTTCAGCGTCATCAGGTTGATCGGCATCGTGAACGTGCGGTCGTTGTAGCGCGTGAACACGCGGTGCCGGTAGTTGGTGAACTTCGTGAACTTGTTGACATACGCCCACACCTCCTCGCTCGATGTGTGGAACAGGTGCGAGCCGTAGCGGTGATACTCGATCCCAGTCTGCGGGTCCGTCTCGGAGTAGGAATTCCCGCCGAGGTGCTCACGCTTCTCCAGCACCACCACAGGCTCATTCAGCACGTTGGCGATGCGTTCCGCCAGCACGGCGCCGAAAAAGCCGCTGCCGACGACGACATGGCGGTAGTCAGAC
>CAXTFS010000159.1:0-7608 GCA_964243395.1 uncultured Acidobacteriaceae bacterium
GAACCAGGGGCCATCGGCCGCCGGCATCCCGATAGCGGCACCAGCTATGCAGCAGCGTCCGCACGTTTTTCTCCTCAGCCAGGCGGCCCACGTAGAGGAAGTAGGGCTCCGGTGCGGGTGAAGTTGCGACCCCCTGGGCACGCAGCGCGAGCGAGCCGGAACTAAACAGCTCGTTGTCGACCACATCGTAACTACCCGCGATGCGCGCCGCCGGAAATCCCAACTGACGCAGGTAAGCCACGTGTGCCCTACCGCCCGTGACCGCCCATTGGAACAGGATCCGGAGGGCGAGCCGCTTCGGCAGTTCCTTCCACGGCGTGCGCCTGTGATCGCCGGCGGTGCTTTCCGTCATCAGCACGCTGACGCGTCCATGCAGCCTGGCCCAGAGGGCCGCGGCGATCGCCGGCAGCGTGTAGTACCCCGGCACCAGCACCACCTGCGGGCGCAGCTGGTTGAGTCGCCTCCACAGCTGCCACGCGAGACCCAGCTTGCTTGCCTGCCCCCAGCTTGTCTCCGGACGCAGCGTCTCCACGGCAAGGCCCTCCGGCAGGTCCTCGCGAAACTTCAGACCCGCATGAACGCCGACGCCACCCACCAGCTCGATGCCAACGACGCCGCCGCGCAGCGAAGGGGCGCTGTCCAGGCCGCGGAACCGCGCGACGTGGTACGGGTACCAGTCAATCCAGATCACGGCCACGCGGCAGGGACCGGTTGTATTTGGCTTAGGCATCGCGCACTCCCGAAAGGATCGTCGCGCTGCGCTGTGAAGTTCCGAGCCCCGGAGGCAGGGGCATGCGGGCTGCGGCCGGAGCGGTTCGCACATGTGCGAGACGCGGCTTGGGGGTGAGGAGATAGCGGCGGCGGCGCACGCGGTTTCGGCCCTTGGACTCGATCCAGCGCCACGTGATCCAGCAGGGCACCGAGAGCAGCACGGTCCGGAAGATCACTGCTTCCATGGTCTGCATGACGAGGTACAGCGAGAGGCAGGAGATCACGGCATACTGCGCCGACCACACGCCGCCCTGCGTTACCGCCTTGCGCCAGATTTTGCCGTAGGTCCAGCCAATCACGCCCATGGCCGCTACCGAGAGCCACCAGAGTTCCACCCAGAGATCGGCAACGATGCCCGGTGCGGATCCCGGCGCGCCCTGCCAGCCCAGCGTGTCGCCAAAGCCTTCGCCGGTTCCGGCGTTGTAGAGCAGCTCCGGCACCCCGAAATCCTCGTACTTGGTCGGCCAGATGGCGCTGGGAATCGGGCGCACCATGATCTGCGCAAGGTAGCGCCGCATCCAGAAGTAGTGGTCCCGGCGCTCCGCGCTCAGCACGGTACCGGAGCCGTAGATGTATTCATTACCCGTATCGGGCTTGTCGACGATGGAGCTGACGTCGCTCTTCACGTTGAAATCCGAACCGATATACAGCGAACTGCGATTGGTGACCAGAAACAGCACCAGCCAGCCGAGGCAAAGGCCGCCCAGACCGAAGGTGACCAGCGGCGGACGCTTGCCGCGGTTGAGATACCAGCCCATCAGCAGCATGATGGCTAGCGCGAAGGTGGGTCCGCGACGCCCCATAAAGAGGGCGCTCGCCGCCCAGGGCAGCCCAAAGGTAAGCCCCAGCGCAATGCTCACGAGACGCGAGCCGCCGGAGGACAGGGCGGTGATCGAGAACAGCACGCCAACCAGCAGCAGCAGGCTCCCGTCGCGGACATAGCCGCTATCGTCCCAGCCGCCCTGGTAGGCCGAGCTGAAGGCGCGCACAAAGCCGCCCACATTGTGGATGGTGATGCCCCAGCACAGCAGCCCCAGCGAGCCGCAGATCGCCGCGCCGATCAGCAGGCGGTGGCGTCCACGCTCGGTGAGCTGTTTGGGTCCGTCCAGCCTGATTTTGCGCACGCGGACGCCCGCCGAGAGGCACCCCACCACAAACGCGAGGACCCCAAGGATGTTCAGCGTCTGCACAAAGTGCAGCTGATCGGTGTCGAAGAAGGTTGCCAGGGCGTTGACGCGCAGCAGCTGGAACGGCATCCAGCAGTACAGGAACGCGAGCATGGGCCCGATGAAGACCAGGGGATGAAAGACATCGCGGCTGCCGTCAAAGGCAATGATTGCGCCTGCAATCGCGATAAGACCGGCAACGATCAACATGAGCTCAAACACGGCGCAGCCTCCCGGTCAGGCGACCCACAATCCCTGGCTGCAGCTTCGACAGCAGGCGCACAAAAACCTCGCGGCGAGGTAGCCAGTCGTGCCGCTTGCCGAGACCGAACAGGCCAAGGCTGGACAGGATGAGGACGCCAAGCATCGCCAGGGTTGCGACGCCCGTGTGCGACGGTTCCGCGCTGCGCCACAGGGCTAGCCCCGACGCGCCGACGACGGCGACCATGCAGAGCGCGAACAGGGTCAGCAGACCCGTGGGCAGTGTGTCCTTCTGCCGCAGGGTGAGCAGCACCAGGACCGAAGACACCAGGTGCGCAAGGAAGTACACGCCCATGGCCTGCCACGCGGCGCCACCCCGAAGGAGCAGCACTGTGGCGGCCGCGGCCACAAAGACCGCCCAGACGGTGTTGATCACCGCGGTCGCACGGAGCGACACGATGGTCAAACGAGCCGCCGCCGGCGCCGTGCCCATATGCGCCACCGCGGTTGCGAGTGCGAGGGCGATGGTGGTGCCGGCGCCGGCGTAGGCCTTGCCATACAGCAGCGTCAATCCCCACGGGATGACGATCATGCCGAGCAGCCCAAGCAGCACCGAGACGCCCAGCGAAGCGTACGTGCAGAGGGCCATCACCCGCTGCGGTGTCTGGCTCTGCTCGTGGCGCGGATCGGCCATCACGGCATAGCTGCCCTCCGTCAGCAACGAAGGCCCCAGGCCGACCAGGTTGCGCAACTGGCTGGCGATAGTCAGAAAGCTGATTTGCACCAGCGTGGTGTCGTTGCGGGCAACCACGGTGGTGAGCCACCAGCCGGAGACGTTGGACCCAATCAGGCTGACCAGCTGGATCGCACCAAAGGACCAAACCTCACGCAGCATGGGCGCGAGCGGAAGGGCGCCGACGCCCTCACCGGGGGTACGCACACCCAGGCGGCGGCCCAGCAGCACACACGCAAGCACGGCGACGATCGCAATGCTGCCCTGCGTCACCACCATCGCCTGCGGATTGTGCCGGTGGGCCATGAGCGGAAGGAGGGTGATCATGCCCAGGCCAACCAGGAGCGACATGGTCAACAGGGCGAGCAGATGGCGCTGGCCAACAAAGAAGCCGCGCGCACATTCGAGCAGAATGATGCCAACCGATGAAATTGCTGCCCAGCGCAGCAGGCCCGTCAGGCTGGCTTTGCCAAGCAGATGCGCAATCGGCGCCGCCCCCAGCCATAGACCAGCCGCCGCGAGGGCTGCCGAGACCAGAGACACAATGGTGAGTGCGCGCCGCAGGGTCGTGTAGCCGGCGGAGTCACGCGGGTATTTGCCCGAGAAGCGTGCCGCCGTTGCCCCCATCCCGCCCGAGGCGTAGGTGGAGATCTGGTTCGCTGTACTGATTGCGAGGGAGTAGGCGCCAAAGGTGCCGGCGCCACCCAACCGCGCCGCAATGATGTTGGCCAGCAGGCCGGTGCCACGCTCCACGAAGACGCTTGCGCCGAGGGCCGACGTCCCGCTGAGGACGTGCCGGGTCACCTGGCTGGGCAGCGCACTGGTCTGCGGCCGCCCCGAGGACACCTCACCGGCGGCCGCAGCCGAGACCTCCGGAACGGGCGCGGAGACCGGTGGCCACGTCGCGGTGTCCGGCTCCAGAACAGGGTCAAGGAGCGGAGACACCTCCGGCGCGAAGTCCGGCGCAAACTCCGGTCGATCGGCGAGGCCCGAACTCATAAAGCGTTGGCCGCCCGCCCTGCGTCGGGGCTCTTCTGGTAGCGGTAGTAGTCCTTGTAGTAGCTCCCCCAACCCTCACGCTCGGCGTTGAAGTCGTTCAGAATGGTGCCGACCAGCGGAATGCCGTCACGATCAAACAGGTCGCGCGCCATGGCGGCTGCGTCAAGCGTTGTGGTCGCTGCGCGGAAGACCAGAATGACGCCGTCCGCCTCTCTCGCCAGGATCCGGGTGTCCGCCATATGCAGCGTCGGTGGCGAATCGATCAGGATCATATCGAAGCTGCCCGCAAGCTTCATGAGCAGCTTGGGCAGAGCCGGCGAGTGCAGCAGCTCCATGAGATCTTCATCGCCATGCCCGGCAGTGATCAGGCTGACGTTAGGCAAATCGGTCCGCACGGTAAACGTGCTGAGCGGTGTGCCGTCCAGGTCGTATTCGCCGCGCAGGATGTTGCGCAGCCCCACCCGGTTCTCCACGGCGAAGGCGTTATGGAGGTTGGGCCGGCGAAGATCGCCGTCAATCAGCACAACCCGCATCTTGGATTTGCTTAGGGCGACGCCGAGGTTGGAGGTCACCGTGGTCTTGCCCTCGCCGGAGCTTGGGCTGGCCACGACATAGGTGCGTGGTCCCTTCTTGGCTTCGGAAATCAGGATCGACAGGGTGGTGTTGCGATAGGCCTCCGCCGCAAGCGAGAACTCGTCATTCCAGTGCGACAGGGCCGGACGGCTGATACCGCCAGGCAGAAGCGCTTTTGCCTTCGAAGCCATGCCGACCAGCGGCGTCGTGGCCGTGCGGGCGACCCCCGAAATCTCCTGCAGCGCCGGGATCGTCCCGAGCTCCTGCACATGAAGGTAGCGTGAGACATCGCCCGGTTTGCGGAACACGTTCAACGTGCGCTCACGGTAGAAGGCGAACCCCATGCCCAGCAGGGCGCCAAGGAACATGCCGACACCGGCCTCCACCTTGCGGTTGGGCGAATAAGGAATCAGCGGCGTCTTGGCCGGGTCCACCACGCGAATGGTAGCGGCCTGCATCGCCGAGGCGAAGCCGGCTTCCTTAGCCTTCTGCAAAAGCGTCTGGTACAGCTGCTGCTCAGAGTCCAGTTCACTGCGAAGCAGGCTCACCTTGGCGGCGCGTTGCAGATCGGATGAGACCCTCGCCAGCTCTGCACTGTAGGTCACGTTGAGCAGCGATTCACGGTGCCGTGCAGACGCGAGCTCATTGTTCTCGCGCATCACGCTTGTTTGCTCAGAGCTCTGCAAGCCCTCCTGCGCAGCGCGAATCTGCGAGCGCAGATTCTTTACCTTCGGGTTCTCATCCGTAAGGGTGGGCGTCAGCTTGGCCAGCTGGTTTTGCAGATCCGCGATCTGGGCCTCGTAGGCGCGATGCGCGGGGCTATCCTGCACGATCGGCTGGGTCCCGGACACGGCCGTGCGGTCCATACCAGCCTCCGCTTCCTTGCTGATGCGGTCCGCCTGGGCCTTCACCAGTTCTTCCTGCAAGGCACGCAGGCGCTCTTCGCCAACCGTGTTGTTGGCCTGGCTCAGCATAAGGCCGTTGTTGCCGACCGCCGCGGCCAGCCGGGCCTCGGTGTCCTGCGCGCGCTGACGCACATCCGCTACCTGCTTGGTCAGCCAGGAGCTGGTCTTGTTGGCCTCTGCGCTGCGGGTCTGCAGATCCTGTTCCTGAAAGGTCGTGGAGAGGTTATTGCAGAAGCGTGCGGTCAGCTCGGCCGACCAGCCATCGCAGGTGATCTCGACCAGGCGCGTCAGGCCCAGCGGCTTGACCTTTACCTGCCCTGCGGTATCACGCAACGCGAACTCGTACGGAATCGGCGCGGGGGCGCCGAGGTGTGCCATGCGCTCCAGCCGGGAAAGCAGGTCCTCGCGTTCGATCGCGTCCGGGTGCGGCTCGGCCAGGATCTTGTTGACCGTCGCTTCCATCAGCGTGTCGCTCTGTAGCAGGCGGATCTGCGTCTGCAGATTGGTGTCCGCCTCGGCGCTGGAATCGTTCCCGGTCGCGGAAACCGAGCGGATGTTCATGAAGTCGCCATTGAGGCTGCGGATATCGAGAGAGGTCCGCGTGCGGTAGACCGGCAGGCTGCGCAGCCCCAGCACCAGCCCCAGCACCAGGCCGGCCAGGCCAAAAGCCACCAGGGTCCAGCGATACCGGCTCAGCGTGTGCAGATACTCCTGCAACAGGCCGATCCCCTGGCCTTCGCTCTCCGGCAGGAAGTCCATAGTTGGGGGCATGAGCGGCTGTGGCATTGCAGCCGCCGCGAAGGTCATGTGGTGTTCCGGTCCGCGCTCCAGGCGTCGGGGAAATCGTTCCTTCATCGTTGTCTCCTCATGCCCGGGGGCTTAACGGTAGATGGCCAGGCCACTCGTAATGCCGATGGCGGCTTCCATGGCGCGGCGGGAAGTCGCCTTGATGCCGCTGTGCGGGATGTACAGCACGTCGTTCGCGTACAGTGGCACGTCCGAGGTCTGACCCTTCTCGATCTTGGTCACGTCCACGTTGATCTCCTTGGGCGGGCCATCGCCGCCCGGCGACGGCCGCAGGATGCGCGCGTGGCTGGCGGAGGAGTCCGGTGCTAGGCCCTCGGCCATGGTCAGCGCCTGCAGCAGCGGCATGGTGCGGTGCTCTGAGAGGATGAACCCGCCAGCCTTGCGTACATCGCCCAGAACGTAGATAAGCTCGCCCCGGGGAACGGACACCACGTCACCGGGATGCACAACAATGTTGTCCTCAGGGGTCTTCAGCTTCATTAAGTTGTCCAGAGGGATGCTGGCGGTGCTGTCCCCTGTGGCGGAATCCACCGTGGCATCGGCGCGGTCAATGTGTCCCCAGGCGCCTTTGCGGGTGACCAGAACGTCTGGCCCCGCATCCGTCTTCAGGCCGCCGCTGAACGACAAGACATCCAATAACCGGGTCGTCCCGAGCAACTGGTGCACGCCAGGGTTTGTAACCTCGCCAACCACCGAGACCGGCCGGCTTTCCGTGGCCGAGAGATTGATCGTTACGTCCGGCGTGTGAATGTACTTGGTCAGCCTGGAGGTCAGTTCGGCGCGCAGCTGATCCATAGTCAAACCGCTTGCCTGCACCCGTCCAACCATCGGCAGATCAATGGATCCACCCGGGTCGATCCGTAAAGGGGTCTGCGGCAGATCGTCCATATCGGCAACGTGCACAACCACCTGATCCCCCGGACCGAGGACGTAGTCGGGCGGTTGCTCCGGGCGACGCTGCAACGTACTTTGGCCGCAAACAGGCAGTACCCAGCAAAGCAAAAGCAAGCAGGAAATCCATCTCATTGTGTTGTCCGCTCTATCCTTTGTATCTTCGCAAACCGCGTCGACATGCAATGTCGACTGCTGGCGACAAACAGAAGGACTTTGATTCGCGAGGCAGTTTCTATTCAGATGCACTGGAACTCCTCTTGTAACCAGAAAACACTAAAAGGGCGCGCATGACACGGGTACGTCGGTGCGATTCCGGGTAACTTCAGTCCGCCGTGTTACGGCGTGGTTACTTCCGTGTCGAAAGGTGAAACTAGACGCCACCAAAGCTACTAAATGACATGACATGATGGACTCTAGTGAGCCCATTTTTTTCCATAACTGTCCGCAGAAGAAGGCCAGGCAAGCGAGCCTCCTTTGAGTAACACGGACCATGCCGTTAAAGCGGTTCTTGTGCATGCCGGCGCCCGGGACGCCTACCAGCTGGCGGTGGCACTTGGGG
>CAXTFS010000160.1:0-7589 GCA_964243395.1 uncultured Acidobacteriaceae bacterium
GACGCGAGGCGATGTTCCCAACGCAAGGGCACTGGACGTGCTCGGATTGGTGAAGGCGGCCGGGTTGAAGACCTCCCGCGCGGTCGGGTCCGCAGTGTGGGCGTTTGCCGTGTGATTGAGGAAGTCCGGAGCAATGTCATAGCGCAGGCAAGCAAGAGAGGCGCCGATGGAGGTTTGCGTGCAGGAGAACGCAGTCGGTGTTCCGCTCAGATAGCGGTCGATCCCGCCAACCTGAAAGCCGCCAACCACCGCGTTCACGACGGCGTTCTTGTTGAGGAAGCGCTTGCCCCTGCCGACGGGTAGCTCATACACATAGCTAGCCACAAAGTTCTGCGGAACATCCTGGAAGCTCAGTGCCTTTTCACTCTTGAGGTTGTAGGGATTCTGTACGCTGCCCGGGCCCCCGTTGAAGGCGGAGAAGGCCGGCAAAACGGAATCTGAATCCGTGATCGTCTTCGACCAGGTGTACGACACGAGCAGGTTCAGGCCGCTGTGGAACCGTCGCTCCAGCTTGGCGGTAAGTGCCTCATAGTGCGAATGGCCGAGGTTCTCTGTGCCGCCGTCGGAGTAGATGTCCAGGTACTGCGGAAAGGGTCGCAGCGCCTGCGCGAGCGTGCCGTTAAAGCTGGTGAAGGGCGCCGCAATGCCGGGGGTCGCCGCATAGCTGTTGCCCAGCGCGGCGCCGTACCCGAAGTACTTCGGGTTGAGATCGTTGATCTGCAGCAGGTTGGAATGGAGATAGGTGCCCGTTGTGCCGATGTAGCCCAGCGTGAAGATCAGATCGGTCGCAAGCTCCTGCTGCACCTGCAAACCCCAGTTGTAGATGGCTGCCGGCCGCCCCATATAGGGCGCCTCGTACTCCGAGTTCAGCTGCCCGCCGAGCACCTGACCATTTGCCTGGGTGGGGTCAAGGTCGGGTGGAGGCGTAAAGGCTGGAAACGATTGATCCAGGCCCGCGACGCCCACGCAGGGATTGGCAGCAGAGGCGATCGCGCCGTTGCAGTAGGCCTGCGTGAAGTTATTCGACGAGCTGTAGTTCGGGCTTGCCGTAAAGCCGATCTGATTGGCGGAGCCAAAGTCGGCGTAGTCCAGCGGACCATAGTAGATGCCCGCACCACCGCGGATGGACGTCTTGCCGCCGAGGCTGTCCGGCGCGAACGCGAAGCCGATGCGCGGGGCGAGGTCCTTCTTGTAAGTGTCCGCGAACTCACCCGAACCACCGATGCGGCCAGGCCCCGTACCGGCAAAGTAGAGTGCGCCGGGAAGGCCACCTGCTCCGGCGTTTGGCAGCGTCGGACTGAAGTTAGAGAAGTTTCCATGTGCTTCGTTGCGCGGCTTGTCGACGTCATAGCGCAGACCGATGTTGAGCAGGAGATTATGCGTCAGCTTGAAGTCGTCCTGCACAAACCCGGCGTAGTAGGCCTGACCGATGCGCGGAGCGCGGCTCTGCACCGCGGCCGATGCGGAAAAGACATTGCCCAGTAGAAAGCTCGCGTAGGAGTCGCCTGTCTGCGTGTCGTTAGCCGTAGCTGCTGTTTGGAACTGTGAGAAGCCGAACGACCCTGACTCCGACCCGAAGCTCTCATTGGTGAATTGATCCTTGCGGAAATCCAGGCCGAAGTTCACCGTGTGGCGTCCGCGCGCGATCGTGTAGGTATCGGCCACCTCGAAGTCATTGACGGGCTGAATGGCGTCGTTTGCATAACCGATGCCGTTGTAACTAAGGCCGGCAACGTTCTGAGAGAAGCTGAACGGCGGGATGTTTGGCCCACTCAGACCGGTGATGCCGAGCGCTGCGTCCCAGTCCGGCACGACGCCAACCGAGTTACTCGTATTCAGCTGGTAGAGACGAGTGAGGCCGGCCACAAAGTGGTTGAACTGACTTGAGGAGACACTGTAATCGTTGCCGGCGCGCAGGTACTTGGTAAACGCATGCTGAATCTGAACGCCACCACCCGGCCCGGGGTAGGGAGGATGGCCGTTGACGATGTCGTTGTCGCGATCGGTATAGGTGACAAAGAGCTTCGACCGCTGCGTAAGGCTCTCATCGATGCGGATGGTGTACACCGTATTCAGCAGCGGGTAGGTGGTGGAGTAGGAGTAATTGTTGACCGTCTGCCCCGGCGCACCCGTATTAGGCAACGGGTAAAAGGCCAGGGCTTTCGTCGCCACGGTGCTGAAGCGCGTGGTTGGAACTACGTTGCCCGGAAAGGGATTACGGCAGGGCACGGTGGCTCCGGCGCCCGGTCCGTTGGCATTGGGATTGAAGACGGTTGCACTGGTCGCTGGATCGAACACCTCACCCACGAACGCCTGTTTGCCCAAGCAATCAATGTTGGTGCCGTCCGGCTTGGACGTGAGGCCGCCCGAGAAGTCTCCTCCATGAACCGCCGCAGTCGGGATGGTGCTGACCGCGACGCCGCTTTCGCTTTGCCGGAACTGCTCGAAGTTAAAGAAGCCGAAGGTCCGGTTATGGCCGTTATAAAGATGCGGAATGCTGATGGGACCGCCGGCAGAACCGCCGTAGTCGTTCTTCTTATCGGTGGGTCGCTGGTTGGCGGCGAACACCGCCTCGTTGCCGGGGTTCTGTGCAATGCGCAGCTTGTTGAAGTAGTCGTTTGCGTTCAGATCTTCGTTCTGGAAGATGTCAAAGGCAGTCCCGTGGTACTGGTTGCTTCCACTCTTCGTGGTGAAGTTCTCTACACCACCCGTGGTGCGGCCTTCGGTTGCTGGAATGATGGAGGTTGTGACCTTGAGCTCGGTAAGCGCCTCAACGCCGGGCGCGTGCTCGTCGAAGGCCGAATCGCTGTCTTCGCGACGAACGTTGATGCCATCCAGCAACTCTTCCGTGC
The DNA here is from genome assembly GCA_964243395.1 of uncultured Acidobacteriaceae bacterium. Classification (GTDB taxonomy): domain Bacteria; phylum Acidobacteriota; class Terriglobia; order Terriglobales; family Acidobacteriaceae; genus Granulicella. Next base: position 2,853 of record CAXTFS010000160.1, read on the forward strand.
CGAAGTTCTGGCCGCCCGCTGTTTTGGCCTGAAACGCGCCGGAGGTGGACGTCGTTGAGGCGGTGCCGGGCCCAACGGTTCCCGGCGCAAGAAAGATAAAGCTCTCTACCGAACGCATGGCGCTTTGCCCACCGAGACTGAGCGGCAGGTCCACCACCTGGCGGCTCGAGATGGTGTTGGAGACCTCGGTGTTTTCCGTCTCGACTACGGGTGCATCTTCGTTCACGGTGACTGTTTCGTTGCTGGCGCCCGCGGTCAGGTGCACCTCTGCGGGCGACACGTTGCCCGTCGTGACCAGAATGCCGGTCAGTTGCTGCGTGCTGAAGCCAGGCGCGGTTACCGTGAGGTTGTAACGGCCCAACTGCATCTGTGGGAAGTGGAAGACCCCGGCCGAAGTCGAGGTTGTTTTATAGACCGAGCCCGTGTCCGCACCGGTAGCGACGACTGCGGCGTTGGGGATCAGGGCGCCGGATGGATCCAGCACCGTTCCCGCGATGCTGCCGCCGCTGGTCTGTGCTCCGGCTGAAACGATCATCCCGACGAAGAGCAAAAATGACCCGAGTAGCCAAAAGGCACGTGACTGCATGGCCATCCTCCAACGTCCGGCGACCAGGCGCAACCTGAACGCAAAACATAGAACGGTTGCAGAAGGCGATCAGCCCTCTGTTCAGTGATGATTCGGAAAAGGTTTACTTACGGCAGCTATCTAAGCCGAGGACGGGCATGCGTGTCAAAGACTTTCTTTCTGCTTTATCGATTGCCTAGAAGTCGCAGTGAGTGAAGCAGGTGATCCATGAAAGGGTTATCACATCTCGGCGCGATGCAGTCACCACCCCGCCTGCAAGCTCGTTACTTATCGGGCGAGGTGGAGTGGGTACCGTAGAGCTTTGCACTGAGCGCCAGTTCCGTTCGCGCCTTCTCGGCATTGCCTTGCCTCCGATACAGCAGCCCGAGCTGATAATGAAGCCGGGCGCTTCCTGGATCGATGCGCACCGCACGCTCCATCTGCGGCACCGCCTTGACCAGCGCGCCCGTCCCCTCGTACGCCCGGGCAAGCTGCTCGTGCACTTTGGCATCCGCCGGCGCCAATACCTCTGCCTGTTCCAACAACGGAACCGCCTCCTCCGCTCGCTGCATCGTGATCAGAAGCGTTCCGAGGTTCAGCATGGGCTGTTCGCTCCGAGCAGGTTCGTCCCGCTGCCATTCGATGGCGCGCTTGTAGGCGGCTACCGCGTCGGCGTCGCGGTTCTCGGCCTCATAGTTGACGCCGAGATTGTTCTCCGCCTTCACGGATCGGGGTCGCAGACGCAGGGAGGTAGTCAGTGCCGTCTCGGCTCCCGCGGCGTTGCCCCTCATCATGTACGCGCGACCCAGGTCATACCAGGTCTCTGCGTTGTTCGCGTCCAGCGCTACCGCGCGTTCGAGCCAATGAACCGCGTCCGGGTAGTCGTCCAGCAACACATAATCTAACGCCACAAAGCGCAGGTCTTCGGCCCCTGGACGGGCCAGCGCTGCGGCCTTTGTGAACCACTCGAGCGACTTACGCGCATCTTTGGCTTTTTCTAACGCCCGGCCCAGCAAGAACATCGCCTGGGAGGAAGTTGGACGTTGCTGCAGGTACAGCAGAGCGATCGTCTGCGCCTCGCTCAGACGGTTCAGGTCGTACAGGATGTGGGCCTGCATGAACAGCAGCTCTGGGTCACTATCGATCTGCGCGCACGCCTCGAACGCCGGGAGAGCTTCCGTGAGGCGCCCCGTCCGGTAGGCGGCCCGGGCCTGCTCACAAGTCGATGCATGCAGCTTGCTCTGACTTTGGCCCGGGCTTTGGCTCTGGTCTTGGCTCCGCGCGAAGCAAAGTAGCAGCGCCGGGGCGAGAGCAAAACGCATGCCGCTATGCTCTCACGCGCCTCTGCTGATCTAACTGGTAACTGAATATCGTGCTGATCTCGAAGAGGATCGTCGTGGTATTTTGAGACGCCGAACTGGGAGGAAAAGAACGATGCTGCTGAACTCATCGACCCCGTATGACACCCTGCCGAAGGTTCTCCAGCTTGGATGGGATGACTTCGACTGTGGCTTTTCGCACACCAACGAGAAGGCTCTCGACGAAGTCGCCGACTGGGTTGTGCTGGCGTACATGGCCGCCGATTGCAACCTTGCACCGTACATGTTCGATGACCTGCTGGCGATGAAGAAAGTTGGATCAACGGAGCGCGTCCATGTGCTGGCCTGGTTCGATGGGCCATTGCTCACCGACGCTTTCTTTGCGCGGCTAAACGCCGGCACCACCCTAGCCGACGATGTCATCTTTCGCTACAACGAGCTGCACGTAAATGAAGCGGCCACGCTGACCATGGCCCTCCAGGTGGCGAGTGCCTATCGCGCAAAGCACAAGCTGTTGCTGCTTGGCGGACATGGATCGGGCTGGCGTGGCGCGCTGATCGATGAGAACGCCGGGATGCACTACACAAAGGAGCCCGGCAAGCTGCTTCTCCCCGGACCTGGAGCGGCGTGTGATGCGCGTCTGAAAGACTGCATGCTGAAGGCGCAGGACCGCTTGCACGCTGCCCTTGAGAAGGTAGATTTTGCAGGGGCGCGCTTTGACGTACTCGGCCTGGATGCCTGCTATATGGGAAGCGTTGAAGCCGTCGCGCATCTGGCCGGTCAGGCCGATCTGATGGTCGTATCCGAAGACATGGTCCCCGGCGAAGGCTTTGCCTACGGCAGCATCCTGTCAGACCTGGTGGAGAACCCCGATCGAACGCCGGCAGAGTTAGCTTCCGGCATTGTGAAGCGAACGCAGGCCTTCTATGCAGATGCCGGTGCCGCAAATCGCGAGATTACGCTGGCAGTCCTGGCCACGGCTGAGCTGGCGCCTTTCAGCGAGTCTTTTGTTGGCCTGGTTCAACAATTGGATCTTTCCGGCGATGCGGCGTTGCTTAAGACGGTGCAGACAGCCTTCGACAACGTGTGGCGCTTTGATGAGACGGGCACGGTGGATCTGCGGGGATTCCTTGAGCAACTTCTCAAAGGAGATCTCCCGGAGGCGACAAAGTCAGCCGTGCTGGAGGTTCTGGCCAGTTGGTCGCGCCTGGTGATCGCGTTCTCCGGCAAAGAACGGGCCGATGGCGCAAATGGTCTGTCCCTGTATGCGCCGCCGCCCGACCAGTTCGACATGAACTACATCGACTTAAGCAACGGCCTTCCCCTCAACCTCGGTATCTGGGCATTGTTTCTGGGCCAGTTCTATCTCCAGACGCTGGGAGCCGAGGCGCCGGAGCATCCGCTGATCCAGGCGTTACAGCAAACCATGGAAAAGCTGATCGCCGACGGCGAGTACAAACCGGGAGATGGGGCAAAGGCGAAAAACTCTCAATAGCGGAGAACCAAGCGCTACGTTCGTTCATCCTCAAGCAATCAGAGCATCGTAAATGCGCCTGGCGACGACTGGGTCGTCAAGGTAGCCGGCGATGCCATGCCGGTTGCTGGTTCGGTTGCGAACGTCGACCTTGTTCTCAATCGCCGGCGTAACGGGATCGAGTGGGAACGCCTGCGGGTCCAGAGGATACAGGGCAACGATGTCGCGCGGATCCATGGCGTTGAACCATTCCGCAACGCATTCGGGCGTGCGCGTCGGAGCAAAGGTCCTGAGGATCTGCCGGACCGCATTGACGCCCAGGGGTGAGCCAACGGTGACGTAGAGCGGTACGTTCCACTGGCGGCCCGCGCCTTCACGGCGCAGCAGGTTGTACGAGACCACGGTGCCCAGCGAGTGACTGACCACGACCGAGGCAACGCCCGGCGTGATGGCCTGCATGATGCCTTCTTCGATCGTCTGGCGTATCGCCGAGTTGGTGAGATAGACGTAGACGTCGTGCGTGGCAAGAGCAATCCCTGTGCCGCTGCCGTACGGAACATAGCGGTCAACGGCTTTGAGTACGGCGCGGACCCATGGCCAGTTCAAGGCTCCACGATTCAGAACATCGGTGCCGAGAACTTCGTCGATCTGTTCGTCGGAGATGGAGGTCTTCGCCTGGATCTCTGCGGTCACAGCCGCGGCAAAACGTTTCTCCGCATCGTCCCCGGCCTTGCCGCGCACGATCACCTGAGCGGCTTCATCGGCCGTCTCTCCTTCGGCCAGGTCGAACAGCGTATCGCCGTAGTAGGGAAAGCGAACCTCGCTTTCCGGGATGGGCAGGGTGAGGCCGCTCTTCGCGAGGCCCTCCCCCAGGGCGTCGAGCCATTCGGCTTTCAGCGCGACCGCGTCCTTGTGCTCCTGTGACCGGCCATGAACAAAGATGAGTTGACGCATCAGAGAACCTCTCCGGAGAGCATACTTCGCTCAAGCATTCCAAGACCGGGTTCTTTGAAGAGAGTCCAGAGCGATTGGCAAAGGGAGTCCTGAAGGCCGTGCAGGCTCTCCGGCAGCCGAACGCGGTTGGCGCTCAGCAGAGACCAGCCCTGCGAAAGCAGCGGAACAAAGGGAACCACCTGCGACTGCCTGTTGACCGCGCTGGCGAACAACTCTCGGCCGAGCAGGGCAACGTCGAAGAAGGTGACGGTTAGATCCTGTTTTTGCAGACGACCCATGAGCTGAATACGATCCAGCTCCTGCAGATCGTGAAACGCGTACGCGGCGTAGACAGACAGCGTTGGATCGATGCCCTTGGCCACGCGCATCTTCTCCGCAAGGTCGAGCGCATCAGGACCATTGAGCCGAAAGCGGCCATACTGCGT
>CAXTFS010000161.1:0-7567 GCA_964243395.1 uncultured Acidobacteriaceae bacterium
GTCTTTGACCCGGTCGTTTCTGCTGCCCGGGGCGGCTGTAGCAGCGTTGGCATCAAATAACGAATCTGCCCAATGGGAACGGTAAGCGGTCCACTTTCAAGGAGACGATCCCACCTTGTTGTTTAATTCGTACATCTTCCTGTTCGGCTTCCTCCCCCTCACATTGCTGGGCTACCAGGTCGCGGCTCGCTGGCATCGACGCGCGGTCGTGATTTGGTTATCGGTGGCTTCCCTGGTGTTCTACGGCTACTGGCGCCCGGCATTCCTTTTCCTGCTTTGCGGTTCCATCTTGTTCAACTACGTTGCAGGCGCCTTGATCAGTGGCCGGATCAAAAACCGCGTTCCCCCGCCGCTGCTGACGGCAGGAGCCGTCGCCATCAATCTTGCGGCGCTCTGCTATTACAAATACCTGTTTCCGCTCTTCAACTTCATCACGGCGATCACGCACCGCTCCAATCACTGGGACAACGTCTATCTTCCACTCGGCATATCCTTCTTTACCTTCACGCAAATTGCGTACCTCATCGATTTGCAGGGGGGTGAGGCCGTGCAGCAGGATCTTGCCAGCTATACGTTGTTCGCGACCTTCTTCCCGCATCTGATTGCTGGTCCCATCCTCCATCACGCCGAAATTATGCCTCAATTTCAGCAGGATCGTGACTACCGTTTGCGAGCGGATGATCTCGCCGTCGGCTTCTCCTGGTTCATCATGGGCCTATGTAAAAAGGTCCTCCTGGCCGATCGTTTCGCACTCACAGCGGAACCAGCCTTCGCCAACACCGTCGGCATCGGGACCTTCGCCGCATGGGTCGGCGTTCTGTCGTATGCACTCCAGTTGTACTTCGACTTCTCCGGCTACTCCGACATGGCCCTTGGTCTGGCGCGGATGTTCTCTATCGATTTCCCCCTGAACTTCAGTTCCCCGTACAAGGCGGCCAGCATCATCGACTTCTGGCAACGCTGGCACATGACGCTCACGCGCTACATCACGTCCTATCTCTACAATCCGTTGTCGCTTTGGGTTGGCCGTCGTCGCGTCGCTCAGGGCAAGAGGATCTCGAGGAAAGCCATGGCCACACCCGCCGGCTTCCTCAGCATGATTGCCTTTCCGACCACGATCTCACTGCTGCTTGCCGGCATCTGGCATGGGGCGGGTTTACAGTTCGTGATCTTTGGTCTGCTGCACGCTATATACCTGTCCGCCAATCACGGGTGGCGAATAATCCGCGGTGGACAGCCAGTCCCGTTGTTCGCCAGAAGCGCGCCCCTGCGCATCTTCAGTCATGTCGGGCGGGTGCTGCTCACGTTTTCCGCGGTGGTCGGCGCCCAGATCTTCTTTCGTGCGTCCGGGGTACGATCTGCCGCAGCCATGCTCGGCGGCATGGCTGGGCGACACAGCCATTTGGTCGCGCCTCTTTCGTCCTATCATCCAGCGAAGACGGCGCTACTCCCGTTGCTTCTTGGTTTCAGCATCGTATGGCTGTGCCCGAACACGCAACAGATTCTGGCAAGGTTTAAGCCTGCCCTGGAGCTCGCGCCGTCCGATATACACGAAGGTCGACTCCGTGTTGGATGGAAGCCAAACTTCGCCTGGAGTGCCGTGCTCGGGCTGTTGTTCTTTGCCGTGCTAGTCAAGATGGAGAACCCAACCAGCTTCTTGTATTTCCAATTCTGAATGATGTCTGACGCCCAACGATTGATTACCAAAGGAGGTTCATGGCAATACTGCAAGAGCGTCCATCCATGACATGGGGCCAGCTTCCAGCCGACGCCACGCTAGCTATTCCGCGGCGCCGGGATTCGCTCTACGCCCGGTATCTGTGGCGAGTTTTGCTCATTCCGGCACTGCTATACCCGATAGCCTTTCTGCTCGTCTGCCTGCCTTCCTTTGAGCATTGGTCGGCTTCCCAGTGGGGTCCGATGCTGGAGTACCCGTTTCATACTCGTGCGAACGCGGACGTGGTTATCTTCGGTGACTCCAGTGCCTTCTTCGGAATCGATCCCCGTCTTGTCAATGCGCAACTCGGCATCAAGAGCGTCGTTCTTCCTGATACCGTCGGCAGCATTCCAGTCACGGGCGACCGCCCACTCGCGGCGTATCTAGCGCACAATCGCAAGCCCCGCCTTATCGTGTTCTACTTCTCCGTCTGGAACCTGGACTTCAATCACACCGCGTATGGCCGCCTGTTTGAGGGCGAAGAGATGATGTTTCGCCACATGAGCGCAAGGGAAATCGCCGCCTTTGGATGGCATCATCCGCTGGAAATACTGGAATTCCCCTTTCGCCTGTACAGCACCTTCGGTCCCGAAATGTTGACAGCCGCCATGCACCACATCAATCGCGAGGGCAACACTGAATTGACGTTGGGTCATGTTGACTATCGAGAACCCTTCCCTCCGCTGACCGACGCGTGCCAACTTCCTGCCAACTTCCTGGCTAACACCGATAGTGACTCCGTGCGTGAATTAGTCCGTCGTTACACGTCGCCGGAAACGCACGTCATGGTTTACCTCGCCCCGATTCCGTCCTGCACCAACAGCTCTCGTCTGCTGACACGATCTTTCGTAAGCGTCGGCGCAGCGGAGCCCAAGGTGTTGCCGGCGCGATCCTTTGCGGGTGATCCGTACTTTGCTCATGTGCTACCTGGATCCGTGCCGGTCTCGTCGACGCTCTTGGCAGACGCCTTGAAGACGCGGTTGTCCCACTGAACACGTGAACTCGCATCGACCCATGCCGCTGCTGCTCGGGTCGCTTGCCAAAGAGCACGGTTATCCTTATTGAATGAAGATCGCGCGCTCACCGAACGCCATGATGAAGCCGTTCCGCTGGATGGTGGAGACCTGGCTTTGCTTAAGTCTTCCCTTGATCGCGCTTGGCACTCAAGCGCAGCAGAAGACCGTGGCGCAGCCGGCATCCACAACCGCAGCGCCGGTAGCGATCCAGGTCGACCTCAACACGAACCTGGGTCCATGGAAGCCCATCTCGAGCTGGTTCGGGTACGACGAAGCCAACTACACTACCATGCAGCACGGCACGGAGCTGCTCAAGGAGCTGCACGACCTGAGCCCAGCGCCCGTGTACATCCGTGTGCACCATCTGCTTACGTCAGGGAATGGCGTTGCCGAGCTGAAATTTTCTTCGACTGATGTGTACAGCGAAGACGCGAGCGGAAAGCCGGTTTATCACTTCGCGGTCTTCGACGGCATCTTCGACGCGTACAAGGCAGCCGGCGTCAGGCCCATGGTAGAGCTTGGATTCATGCCGGAAGCGATGGCTGCGGACGTTCCCGGTCGCAACGAGCCGTACCAGGTGCACTTTCCCAAGTCCACCATTTCGGGCAAATCAAATAATCCGCCGAAGGACTACGCGAAGTGGGGCGAACTGTGCCGCGTTGTTACCGCTCACCTGGTGGAGCGCTACGGCCGGGACACCGTGAACCAGTGGTTCTTCGAAGTGTGGAACGAGCCGGACATCGACTACTGGCACGTTTCACCCGAGGAGTACTGGAAGCTCTACGATTATGCAGTGGCGGGCGTACGCGCGGCGCTTCCCACGGCGCGGGTCGGCGGTCCCGCCACTACGAGCCCGCGCAGTCCCAAACCGAAAGCGTTTCTGAAAGGCTTTCTCGATCACGTGAGCTTGGGCCGCAGTGCAGCGGATGGGCACCCGGTACCGTTGGATTTCATCTCGTTTCATGCCAAGGGACAACCGCAGATCGCGGGTGGCAGCGTGACGATGGGCATCCAGCAGGAACTCCAGGATGCGGACAACGGCTTCGCTCTGATCGCGTCCTACCCACGCTTGAAAGCCCTACCCATCATTCTTTCTGAAGCCGATCCGGAAGGTTGTGCGGCTTGCTCGTCCAAGATGAACCCGGCCAACAACTATCGCAACGGAACACTGTATCCGTCCTACACCGCGGTCGCGTTGAAGGGCTTGTTGGAGCTTCAGGATCGCCATGCCGTCAATCTGATTGCGATGCTGAGCTGGTCCTTTGAATTTGAGAACAAGGAGTACTTTGAAGGCTTCCGATCACTCGCAACGAATGGCGTGGACAAGCCAGTGCTCAACGTATTCCGCATGTTCGGCCTTATGGAGGGGAGACGGGTTCAAACAGTCAGCACAAGCCGCGTGCCGCTTGACACGATCCTGAGCTCCGGAGTGCGGCAATCCGCAGATGTGGATGCCCTCGGCACGCGTGACGACAGATCGGCGTCAGTGCTGGTCTGGAATTATCTCGATGCGGATGGATCAGGGGGTGCGGCCCCCACCACCATCACCATCAAGGGCATTCCACCGGGTGTAGAGAAGGTAAGGCTCGACCACTTCAGGCTGGACGCGACGCACTCGAACTCGTACACGGCCTGGCAGCGAATGGGCTCTCCACAGCAGCCGACGGAAAGCCAGCATGCCGCGTTGCAGTCCGCAGGCCAGCTACAGCTTCTGACGTCGCCGCAGTATCTCGATGTCAGGGAGGGCGCGGTCACGGTGCAGACTGACCTGCCTCGACAGGCCCTCTCCCTGCTGCAGCTGAGCTGGTAGACCTCGTCGAGGTTTGCTCAACGAAGCGCTGCTCTCATCAAATCCGGCGTTAGTGTATGTTGCCCTTTAGACCCACAACCCACGTTTGGTGCCCTTCCATGATCGCCAGGCTTCTTGTTCTCACAGCATCCAGTCTCGTTTGCAGCACCGCGGCCATCGCCCAAGATTCTATGAAGTATCAAGAGCCACCCCAGGCAATCGAAGCTCTGCTGGACGCGCCGGTTACTCCGGTCGTTCGGCTGTCGCCCGACCGCCAGACCTTGCTGGTCCAGCAGCCCACCACCTTTCCGTCGATTGCCGACGTTGCACAGCCCCGCTTTCGCCTGGCCGGTCTACGCTTCAACCCTGCCACCAACGGTCCCAGTCGCGAGCTGTACTATGTGTCCCTGTCCCTGCAACCGGTCAGCGGCGGTGCACCACGACCGATCCATGGCCTGCCGGACAAGCTCAAGGCCAGCCGTGTGCAGTGGTCTCCGGATAGCGGCCATCTCGCCTTCGTGCAGCGGACCGATGCCGGCCTGGAACTGTGGACCATCGACGTTGCGAGTGCGCAGGCGCACCTAATGCCGGGTGTGCGGCTCAACAGCGTGCTCGCAGCGCCAATCTCCTGGATGCCGGACAGCTCCGCTCTGCTGTGCAAGGTGGTGCCGCCGGATCGCGGCGAGGCGCCGAAGGCCGGAGGCGTACCCACCGGCCCGCATGTTTCGGAGAGCCTCGGCAAGACAAGTCCCGCGCCCACCTACGAAGACATGCTGAAGACGCCCGATGATGAGGCGATTTTCGCGTTCTACGCAACGTCTGAACTGGTGCTTGTGCCGTTGACAGGGGCTCCACAACCGCTGCCGGTGAAGGGTTTGTTGGGCGGCCCGAACGTATCGCCCGATGGCCGTTACGTGCTTGTGCAGGAGATCCATCAGCCTTTCAGTTACAGCTTCCCTGCCGATGCGTTTCCGCTGCAGACTTCCGTTCTCAACCTCAAGACTGGTGAGCGCAAGGTTCTCTCCGATCGCGCCTTGGTGGACTACCTGCCCATAGCGAACGATGCTGTTGCGATCGGCCCACGCGATTACAGTTGGCGGAGCGACGTCCCCGCTACGCTCACCTGGACCGAGGCGGGTGATGGGGGCGATCCCAACGCCAAGGTTGACATCCACGATCGTCTCTTCGCACTGTCCGCACCGTTTGACGCAAAGCCAACGCTGTTGCTCGAGTCACCGATGCGTCTCGCCGGAGTGGATTGGGGCACCGCGCACTTCGCGATCGCCACCGAGGCCCGCTGGTCCGACCGCCACATCCGCTACGTGGCCTTCGATGCCGGGCATCCCTCTACAGCCGCGCTCACCCTGTACGAAGGATCCCAGCAGGATCGGTACGGCAGCCCGGGATCTCCGTACAGTGCACCAAACAGCGCAGGACAGAACGTCCTGCAGTTCTCTCCGGACGGAAAATCCGTCTTCTTTTTCGCAAATGGTGCCACTCCCAGTGGCGGCAAGCCCTTCATCGCGACCATGCCGATCGCCGGAGGCGCGGAAACCATCCTTTGGCGCGGCGATGATCCGTTCTATGCCGCTCCCGCTGCCCTGCTGGGCAACGGAACGGCGCTGATCCGGCGCGAGTCCCAGACTGAGTCGCCCAACTTCTTCCTGGTCTCCTTCGGACACAACGCATCGCAAGGCAAGCAGGTAACAGAGTTCCCGTCCCCGTATGTCGGCCTGACCTTGCCGACCAAACAGTTGCTGAAGTACAAACGCGCCGACGGTGTGGAACTGACCGCGACACTCTGGCTGCCGGCCGGGTACAACAAGGCAAACGGACCGCTTCCCACGCTGATGGAAGCGTACCCAGCCGAGTTCAAGAGTCGGGGCAACGCAGGTCAGGTAAGCGGATCGCCCAATCGCTTTCCTCGCATTAGCGCAGGATCGCCGGTGTTCTTTACCCAATCCGGCTATGCGGTGCTGGAAAGCGCCAGCATCCCCATCGTGGGTGAGGGCGATAGTCAGCCCAACGACACCTATATTGAGCAACTCGTTGCAGGCGCCAGGGCTGCCATCGATTACGGTGCTTCGCTCGGGGTCGTTGACCCGAAACGTGTCGCCGTCATGGGCCACAGTTACGGCGCGTTCATGACAGCGAACCTGTTGGCACACTCTGATCTGTTTCGTGCCGGCATTGCGCGCAGCGGAGCGTACAACCGGACCCTCACGCCCTACGGCTTCCAGGCGGAAGAACGCACCTATTGGCAGGCACCCGAGACCTACTTCAAAATGTCTCCCTTCAACTATGCCGACAAGATCAAGACACCCATCCTGCTGATTCACGGTGAGGCGGACGATAACACCGGGACCTACCCCATCCAGAGCGAGCGATTCTATGCGGCGCTCAAGGGTCAGGGCGCAACGGTGCGGCTTGTCCTCCTTCCGCTTGAGGCCCATGGCTACGAGGCGCACGAGAGTCTGCAGCACATGCTATGGGAGATGAATCGCTGGCTGGACACGTATGTCAAACCGCAGGCGATCACGGCGAACGCCGCCCATTAGCCGTGAAGGCTTCCTCCCCCCACACGCACGGAACGCGTGCTAGTATCTTTCCGCTGGGAGGAAGCCTTTGCGAAGGATTGCTTGCCTGTTGTTGAGCGTTTCACTGGGCAGCGCCTGCTGCTTCGCGCAGAATACGGAGCCCGCGAAGGAGACGGAACGTACCGTCCTCCGCACCACCGTCCGTCGCGTGGTGCTCGATGTTGTCGCCGTGGATGCGAAGGGTGGCGCTGCACGCGGCCTTACCCGCGAGGACTTCGCAGTCAAAGAGGATGGCGTTGAACAGAACGTCCTCTCCTTCGACAGTAACGGCTTCGAGTCTGGCATGGACTACACGCCGCCAAAGCTGCCAGCCGAACCGCCGAACACCTTTATCAACCTTCCTTCTACCCCCGAGAAGGGCCCGCTGTACGTCCTGCTCTACGACCTGAACAACATGGATAACGAGGACCAGATGGCCCTCACCGTGAACCAGCACGGAGACCAGATC
>CAXTFS010000162.1:0-7555 GCA_964243395.1 uncultured Acidobacteriaceae bacterium
GGCAATAGCCAGAGCTGTGCCGACCCTATGAAATCGGTGACCTGGCCATCCTCGTTGTAATTGCTGCCATGCGTCGAATCGAAACCCAGGGCGTAGAAGGCATCCGCGTTGTAGGTCAACGTGATCGGAAAGGCCATGTACGACACCGAGATGCGGTGGCTCTTGGTTGGCACATAGTCCACCTTACCTACGTACCACTGCGAAAGGCTGGGCGTGGTGGCCGTCTGCCGGTAGTTGTTGGAGTAGCCCGGGAGATTGGGTGCGGGGAAATACTTCTGGATGTTGGCAGCCACCGGATCGAAGGGCGACGTGATGCAGTTGTTCGCAAAGGGTTGACCAGTAGCGGGATTGTTCACCGTTCCTGGAAAGCACCCGGCCGTCATGTTCGTAGTGCCGTCCTGCCCTTGCGTCGGCACCGTAGTGGTCGCGATGGTGGACGAGGTCGTTGGGTTGCGCTGATAGGTGAAGTAGAAGAAGAGCTTGTCCCGCAGAATGGGGCCGCCGATACTGCCGCCGAACTCATTCCAACGGATCGGCGCAACGCGAGCCGGCGCCGGATTGAAGTAGTTGCGCGCGTTGAAAGCATCGTTCTGGATGAACTCAAACGCTGAACCATGGAAGCGGTTGGTTCCGCTCTTCAGCAGCACGTTAAATGTCGCGACACCGTTGCCGTACTGCGAGCCGAAGTTTGCCGTCTGCACGTTGACTTCGCCGATGGCATCGATCGGCGGATAGTTGTCACTGGCGTTGCTATCGCGCGGCTGTTGCGCCGTAGAGCCTTCAATCAGAAAGCTGCCGGAGTAGCCCTGTGTGCCGTTCACGCCAATGCCCTGCCCGGAGGCGTCCTGGTTGGAGCCGCCTCCCGCGTTCACACCAGGCAGCTCATTGGTGAGCTCGTTGTACCAGACGCCGCCGACGGTGGGCGCATCCTGCACCTCTTTGGCGGTGAAGTCGGTGTGCATGCCGGAGTCTTCTGTCTGCACCAGCGGCGCATCCGCGGTCACGACGACCTCTTGCGAGGCCGTGCCAAGATCCATCGAAGCATTCACACCGATGGGGCCGACAGCTACCGTCAGGCCCTCCCGGACAAAGTCACGGAAACCGGCCTTCGCAAAGGTGATCTTGTACCGCCCGGGCTCTACGGAGGGCAGGTCATAGATACCGCTGTCATTGGTCGTCGTGTTGGTCACCACGCCGGTGGATACGTTCAGCACGCTCACGCTGGCCTGGGGAATGACCGCCCCCGTCGAATCAATCACCGTGCCCTTGATCTCTCCCGAGTTGGCGTTCTGTGCCCACGCCAGGGGTGCACTCGCGAGGGCGAGGGATAAAAGCGCTGTTCTGCTGAGGACGAGTTTCACGGCTTCGGTCTCCAAAATGGGGCAGTTCGGGTTCGGTGAGGATAGTAGGAGGCTGGAGATACGACTCGTATCCGCCGAAAGTAGGATCACCCGAAAAAAGATGCCTTCGCGTCAGCGGGACACGGTGATCAGGTACCAGGTTGTCGGCGTGGCACCCAGCGAGGCACGCCAGTCCTCGCCCGCCTTGGTTGCCTGCGTTGGTTCCCCAAGCGCGTGGCCGGCGCCGTCCAGCGGCTGCACCAGCACGGTACGCGCGTTACGCAGGCCCCGCAGCAGAATGGATCCAGTCACATTCTCGATAAGCGTAGGCGCTCCACCGAAGGACGTCAGATCCGTTCGGGCTGCATTCCAGGTCTGACCCTTGTTCTGCACCGTGGCCCCTGCGACCAGCAGCAGCTTCGCACTGCTGGCAATGGGTTGGTCGTCCATCGCGCTTAAAAGCAGGGTACAGAAGCGGTTTGCCACCTCCGCTGTCATGTTCGCGACCGATGCCTTGTGTGCGCTGACAAACCCAATCAGCGCCTGGCTGCGCGGCGTATCGACGGTGACCAGACCGTCCTTCTCCTCGGAGGTGTACCAGCGCAACTGCCCTGTGTCCGAGACCAGGGGATCCGCCGGCGGAGCATGGGAGAAGGACTGCGTGGGTGCGCCCTCGAGTGACGCGATACGAAGCTCATGCTCGAGTGCAAGATCCGGTGGAAAGCCCGGGGTGAAGTACGGGCGATCGGTCGCCGGCAGCAGCATGCTGTCGAACACCTGGTCGCGGGAGTACGTGCGTTCCTGGACAGCACGCGAACCCTGCACATCGCCGCGAAGAAAGAGCAAGGCTTCTGCGGCCAACTCGGGCATCTTTACCGGATCCAGCGAGATGTCGAAGGGATCGCCGATGTACGCCTTCCAGTTCGGATCGGGCTTGGGTTCAAAGGTGTACCAGAAGATGCCGTCCCAATCCTGAAAGGCCCCATACGCTGCAAGAATCGGAATCCCTTCGCCGCCGTAGTCGTTAGGGAAAGGATTGTTGACCTCGCTGACGGTGTACGGTTTGCCCGCGATCGCGCTGCGTGCGAGCTCTGCCACGGTGGAGTTCGCAGGATCATTCACCATCGGTAGCTTGTGGACGTAGTACTCCGGATGTTGCCAGTAGGTGTGCCCATCGATGATGTCCATGGACTGCGTCGCTAAGAGGATCGGGTAGCCGGAACCGGAGTGACTATGATCGGCCGTAGCGATCACCAGAGACTGCGAGCCGAGCGTTCCCTTAAGGTAGTGTTCGAAGTCGTCGAAGTAGTTCCGCTGGAGATCGAGGAAGAACGCGGCTTCGGTATGAAAGCGTTCAGCCGGCGCGGTGCTGGCGCCGCGTGCTCCGATGAGCGGCACGTTCGCTTCGGGTGCGACGCCGGTCAGCTTTCGCAGGCTCTCGATCTGCTCCGGTGTGCGCTGCTTTCGGAGCCACCCGTTATACAGCGTTGCCAGCTCTTCGCCATAGAAGGGCGACGGTGCACGAAAGCCAACGTTGATGGCGTTTTCGTTGTTGATCTCCACGATGGCAACGGCATCGTCCTGCGTGTACTTGTGATGGGTATACGGATTCAGGTGATCGAGCAGCTGCCGTGCGTACTCCTTCTGCAGCTCGATCATGCGTGCGTCGAAGAGCGAGGTGCCCTTCGCGCCTTCACGCAACAGGGATGCGTCGTGAACGCCGTCACCGGCCTTGAAGGGCCGTCCGACCAGCAGGTTGAAGTCAAGATAGATGCCACGTTTCTCCAGCTCTGCGATGAAGAAGTCTTCGCGATCCACGGCCTCTGCATTCAGCGTGCGTGTGTTGTCGCCCGCAGCGACAAGGCCACGCGGCACTGCCAGATCCAGGAACTGAAAGCGTACGCAGTTGACGCCGAAGCGTGCCAACGTCCCTGCAACGTAGGCCGCGTCCGTTTTCGACGGGATCTGGCGCGAACCGGTGCTCCAATCCGTAACATTCACGCCCCAGAAGCGGATGCGCCGACCATCATCGCGCGTGGCAAGGTGGCCGTTCTTGACGATGACCGGACCGTGCTTCCCTGCGGGCGCGTCGAGCAGAAAGGACACATCCACCGGCGAGTGGCCTACCGCACCAGATCGAGGCTCCATGCTGAAGGGCACCATGCCGGCTTGCGTCTGCGCAGAGAGGACGTTTGCACAGCAGAGCACCAGAGCTGAAAGGGTTGCGGCGAAGAGGCGCGGATACATGGCGCGACAAGCCTACTCGTTCGCGATGGGTTCCGAATCCGACTAAAGTCGGTATCGCGCGCCACCTACGGTCTGTATGCTTCAGCTCCGTACGGAGGCTCAGCAACATGAACTTCACCCGCCGCGCCTTTTTGGGCGATGCCACGTTGGCCGGCATGGCTTCCGCACTGAAGCTCGAACCGGCGGGAGCGTCCAGACCCGAGTCGTTGGCTGCCCGGCGTAACAACTTCGACCGAGGCTGGCGTTTCCAGCTGGGCGATCCGGACGGCGCCCAGGCCGCCTCGTTCGATGACCATGGCTGGCGCGAGTTGAACCTTCCGCATGACTGGAGTATCGAAGGCGAGGTCTCCGAGAGCGCTCCTGCCAGGGGCAACGGAGGCTATCTGCCGACCGGGATCGGCTGGTATCGCAAGACGCTTACCCTGCCAGGTTCAACGGCGGGCAAACAGGTGTCGATCGTCTTCGACGGCGTGTACCAGCGCAGTGAGGTGTGGATCAACGGGGTCTCGCTCGGTATGCGACCGTACGGGTTCAGCACCTTCTCCTACGACCTCACGGCGCATCTGGCGCCGCACGGCAAACCCAACATCCTTGCGGTTCGCGTGGATAACTCACTGCAGCCGAACGCGCGCTGGTACACCGGTTCGGGCATCTACCGCCACGTTTGGTTGCGGGTTACGGACCCTCTGCACATCGCGCTCTGGGGCGTGTTTGCCTCCACGCCTGCGGTCTCCAAAGAGAGCGCAAACGTTGAGGTAAAAACAAGCATCCAGAACGCGCATTCACGTTCCGCGAACTTCGATCTGTTGACCGAGATCCTTGGCCCGCAGGGGGATATCGTGCAGCAATCACGCTTGCCGTGCACGGTCGCCCAGGGGGCCGAACAGACGTACGCGTGTACGCTGCCCGTGTCGTCTCCCCGGCTATGGTCGCCCGCCACGCCGACGCTCTACCAGGTCCGCTCAACGATCCTCGTTGGCGGGCAGGCAGTCGATGGGGAGATCACTACCTTCGGCATACGGGAAGCAATGTTCGACGCGGATCGCGGCTTTGTTCTCAATGGCGAGCGCGTGAAACTGAACGGCGTTTGCGTGCATGGCGATGGCGGCTCCGTTGGAACGGCCGTACCCGAGCGCGTGTGGGAGCGGCGTCTTGGCTTGCTCCAGGAGATGGGCTGCAACGCCATCCGGCTTACCCACAATCCTCCTGCGCCAGAGCTGCTCGACATGCTGGATCGCATGGGCTTCCTTGTTATGGCGGAGGCCTTCGATGAGTGGAAGCAACCCAAAGGGCAGACGCCGGTCTATGGCTACCATCGCTACTTCGACGAGTGGTCCGAGCGCGATCTGGCGGCCATGATCGAACGGGATCGCAACCATCCTTCCATCGTGATCTGGAGTGCCGGCAACGAGGTTCCCGATCAGACGATGCCCCAGGGCGTTGCCACGCTCAAGCGGTTGAAGGACATCGTGCATCGGGGTGACAACACGCGGCCGATCACGGTCGCCTGCGACAACATCGCCGCAGAGCCAAGGGCCACGCTGCCCGCATTTCTCGCAGAGCTGGACGTGGTTGGGTACAACTACGCGGACCGGTGGCGTGACCGTCGCGAGAAGGTCTACAGCATCGATCGGCATGCCTTTCCCGAGCGGCGCTTTGTAGGCACAGAGAGCACAACGGTCTTCGGTGCACGCGGCATCTACGGCGTGGATGAGCGGAACGAGATGTTCTTTGAACGTGCGTCCAACTCGGAGATCGAAGTGGAGCAGCTCGAGAAGTTCATCCAGACCTACGACTACGTCAGCGGCGACTTCATCTGGACCGGCATCGACTATCTCGGGGAGGCAAGCTGGCCCAACAAACTTGCCGCGAGCGGGCCCCTCGATACCTGCGGCTTTAAGAAGGACAATTTCTTCTTCTACCAGAGCCTCTGGACGACGGAGCCTGTGCTACACCTGCTGCCGCATTGGAACTGGCCCGGCAAGGAGGGCAAGATCGTGTCCGTCACCTGCTATACAAACCTGGACACAGTCGAGCTCTTCCTGAACGGCCAGAGCCTCGGAACCAAGGGCTTTGCATTCCCGCGGCCCGGCATGACCGAGACCTATGGACATTATCCGCAGCGTGGAAAAGCACTGCAAACCACGGCAGATTTGCACCTCACCTGGGACGTCCCCTACACCCCAGGCACCCTGATCGCTCGTGGGAGCAAGAACGGGCAGGTGGTCAGCACGACCAGGGTGGAGACCACGGGAAAGGCCGCTCAGTTGATGCTCTCCGCGGATCGAACGGGCATCCGGACCGATCCCGGGGATGTGGCCCACATCACCGTGTCGGTGTTAGATCGCGAGGGGCGCACGGTACCCACAGCGGACGATCCCATCACCTTTCTGCTGCGTGGCGAAGGCCGACTCCTGGGCGTAGACAACGGCCGGCCCGACAGCCACGAGCGATACCAGGCGACTACCCACGCAGTCTTCAACGGACTGGCGTTGGCCATTGTGCAATCCAACGGCAATGCGGGCTCCATGCTGCTGTCGGCCGTGGCACCGGGGCTCGCCCCCGCGCAGATCCGCATCAATGCCAGCTAAGCACGACCTGCTTACAGGTGCACCAGGCCGCGCTTCAGGCCCTCCACCACGGCCTGGGTGCGGTCCTGCACATTCAACCGCGTGAGGATGACGCTGACATGCGACTTCACCGTGGCTTCCTTGATGTCCAGGGCTTCTGCGATCTCGCGATTGCTCTTGCCCGCGAAGAGCAGCTGCAGAACCTCCTGCTCGCGCTGGCTCAGGTGTGAGCCCGGAACACGCGCCGAAAGCGTCTCGGAGATCACGTTGGGCAGAAAACGATGGCCGGCATGCACTCGCCGCAGCGCCTGCACCAGCGCCGTATGCGACATGCCTTTGATCAGGTAGCCGCGCGCCCCGGCCTGCAGGGCCTGATGGATGTCCTCGTCGCCCTCATACGTGGTCAGCACCACGATGCGGGCGTGGGGCGACCGCGCGCGAATCTCTCGGATGGCCTCAACGCCGTTGCGATCGGGCAATCGCAAATCCATCAGCGTGATTGCGGGTTGCAGCAACGCAAAGAGCTTTACGGCCTCCGACGCGCTACCGGCCTGGCCCACAACCCGCATCCCGGGCTGGCCGTCCAGGATCGCCGCAATGCCCACACGCATGATGGGATGATCGTCGACGATCAGCACTTCGATGTCTGCCTGGTTTGGCTCCACAACGCTCCCCCTACACGCGATAGGCTCGGTCGAAATCGGCGGTCAGACGGCGTGTTGGCCGCAGTCGCAGGGTCACGGTGGTTCCGGCTCCGGGAGCCGAATGCAGCTCCAGCCGGCCGCCCAGACGCTTCACGCGTTCGCGCATACCCACCATACCGAAATGTCCGTCGTGCGTGTTCGCAGCGCTGACCGGATCAAAGCCGCGACCGGCATCGGTCACCCGAATGGTCAACTCGTCTCCGCGCTCTTCCACACTGAGCTCGATGCGGTCGCTGCCGCTGTGCTGCACGGCGTTGTAGACCGCCTCGCGCACCGTCATCATGACCTCGTGCGCAGCGGAGGTGCCCAGGCTGCGCGACGTCAGTTCGTCCCTAAGCGTCACGGTGCTGCCATGCTCACGCGTGGTCTGCTCTGCCAGCAGGCGCAGAGCCTCCAGCAGATCGACCTCCTTCTCGTCGTGTCGCATATCCCAGACAGCGTGGCGGGCTTCGTCGATCGTGGTTCTCGTCTGGTCGCGTGCATAGCGGAGCAGCTCGGCGTCCAGCGTTCCATCGCCCTTGCTGGCCATCGCCTCCAGCAACGCGGAGATCCCCGTGCAGCCCTGGATCACGGTGTCATGCATCTCGCGGGCGAGCCGGTTGCGCTCGGCCAGCACAGCCTGAAAACGCTTCTGTATCTGGCTCATCTGGAACCAGTACACGGCCCAGCCCAGCGCCACGACCGCGACCAGGGC
>CAXTFS010000163.1:0-7532 GCA_964243395.1 uncultured Acidobacteriaceae bacterium
CCGTCTCCGCCGCCGAGTTCCTGCTCGAAGGCATGACCGCCCACAAGCGCATCTCGCGTTCTGAGGCTCGTACCTTCACTGCCGGAGAGAAGAAGCGGCGCAACGAGGATGCCAGTCAACTCGCAGAGCGCATGCGCGATCGCGAGCGGGAAAGCCCCAACAACCGCACACGCCGCGGCTTCAACTAATCGCAGTTGACCTTGACTGAAGAAGCAGAAATGCCCGCCCGGAGTTGCCTTACCTCTTCCGGCGGGCGTCTGCTCGTTCCGGTCACGTAGGCCGCTCCGGTACGCCTTTACCTTGAGCCCTTGCCAGCAGGTACCCTCCCGTTGCGGAGAAGGTGGTGTCGCCTTGCGATGGGACCACTGATCTGTTCCCGCCCTCAACCGGCAAGCTCGCCCTGACGCTGACGTTCCTCGGGTACACCAAGGTGAGGCCGTACAAGCGGCAGTTTGAGCGCACCCTTGCGCCCGGTCCGGCACGGCTTCGCTATCTCAATCCGGGTAGCAGCTTCGGGAACCTGGAGGCGCCTGGATGGTTCCTTCAGTATCTGCGCTCGTTGCCGACGCTGCGGCTCTCAGACGGACACAGCGCAGCCGAGTTCGTGCCCCGGAACTGGTTAGAGCGGCTCCAGGTGGAGCCGCGCTGTGCTGCTGCCGGAGCGTAACGAAGGGCGCGGGAGCTCTGGGCAGTGACCCCGGACCGCGCGGCACCCGCGGATCCTAGTGAGGCGCGTTGGCGTCCACCTTGGTCTTGTCGATCTTGGCATTGTCCTTGGCGGTCATGCTGGCGTTCTTGGCGTTATCGTGCGCCACGGTCGCCTTTTCGTGCTTGTCGCCAAAGAGCTTCTGTGTGCCTTCCTTAGTCTTGTCGAAGCCCTTAACAGTCCCTTCCTTGGTCTTGTCGACCGCGATGGTGCCGCCTTCCTTGGTCTTGTCGGCAGCCTTGGCCGTGCCGCTCTTGGACTTGTGATAGGTCTTCTTGGTCGTTTTTTTCACCGCGTGTCCGGTGTCCACCGTCGCATTCTTGGTATCCGTGCCGGCGTTGTGGACGTCCTGCCCGGCGGTCTGGGCGGTTAGAAACGCTGGCGTCAGCAGGCTGGACGCCAACACGAAGGACGCGAAGGCTGTGACATTGCGTGTGGTTTTCATATGATCTAAGGTTCCTTTTCCGCTTGGAGGGTTGTCAAGTACCGTACCGAATTCTGTCCAGCTGCACACTAAAAACCCGTGGCGACGTGCTAGGTTGCGCTCCAGGTCCCGCTCACCGCCGGATCATGTACTTCGGATTCTGACGTCCCCTCGCACGAGGGTCTGTCCCTCCGTCCTCCCTGTTGAGATGCCGCAAACGCGTGGCGAGCGCGCGACCGCCAACAGCTGAGAACGTCTAATCTGTACATGAGGGTCCTCGCATGAAGCTCACCCGCTATACCAAGTTCACCGGCGATCTTTCCACGAGCTTCGACCTTGAAGACCTGATGGAAGCCCTCAGTGACTTCTTCCTGGATTCCGGCTTTCAGGACCCGTTCTCGCCCTTCCAAAACTCCGGCGACAACTCGATGGACGATCTGCGCGAGGCCGTACGCCAGGCGCTCGATGCGGGCGATCTGCTCGACGAGGACGCCCAGGAGAAGTACGAGGAGCTGCCCGAAGAAGGCAAGATGGAGCTCGTCGACAAGATCATCGAGCGCATGAAGGCAGAGGCCTTCCTCAATGCGGAGGAGCCCGCTGAAGGCCAGGGGCAGGGCGGAGACGGCGAGGCCGAAGCGCGCTTTGAAGTCACCGACAAGGGCATGGACTTCCTCGGGTACAAGGCCCTGCGCGATCTGCTTGGACCGCTGGGCAAGAGTTCTCTCGGCCGCCACGACACCCGCTATGAAGCCGCGGGTGTGGAGACCAACGGCTCTTCGAAGCAGTACGAGTTTGGCGATTCTCTCAACCTCGACATCGGCGCCACGCTGAATTCGGTGTTCGCCCGCGAAGGTGCGCCCGACGGATCCGGCACGATCAATCTTGAGTACAGCGATCTGCACGTCCAACAGGCCGACTACCAGAGTTCCTGCGCAACGGTGGTCCTGCTCGATTGCTCGCACTCTATGATCCTGTACGGTGAGGACCGCTTCACACCGGCCAAGCGGGTAGCGATGGCGCTTGCACATCTAATTCGCACCCAATTTCCTGGCGACCAGATCTCGCTTGTGCTCTTCCATGACTCGGCAGAGGAGATCCCCATCTCGCAGTTGCCGCGAGTCAAGGTTGGTCCGCACTACACCAACACGCGCGAGGGCCTGCGCATCGCTCAGCGCATCCTCCGTTCCTCGGGCAAGGACATGAAGCAGATTGTCATGATCACGGACGGCAAACCTTCCGCGCTCACCATGGAAGACGGCCGCATCTACAAGAATGCGTTCGGCCTGGATCCGCTCGTCATCTCCGAGACACTGGAAGAGGTGGGCCGCTGCAAACGCGCCGGCATCATGATCAACACCTTCATGCTTGCTGACGATTTTCAGCTCGTGCAGTTCGTGCAGAAGATGAGCGCGATGTGCCGCGGTAAGGCTTACTTCACCACTCCCCAGACCCTGGGCAACTACCTGCTGCAGGACTACATGACGCGTCGCTCGAAGATGGTGAACTGATCGGCCTGGTCAGCGAGGGATTGCGGCGAGGCGCTTAGGACCATGTCTACGCGCAGGGCTTATGTGCGTCGCGCCCGTCATTCCATAGCAAATCGTGGCTGGCCCGGCTTTTTCGAGCAGATGTCCCTGCGTCTGCACCTGCTGGCGAGCCGCCAGGCGCGTATGTGGGAGCAGGGCGCCGACGACAAGCCTCACCCTTTCGACCAGATCTACGGCGTCGACACGGCCGGCCTGCTATGGGGTGAGTCACTGGACGAGGCGCCCGACGCCGCGCAGTCCAGCTATTGGACTACGGGTTACTACGGCATTGCGCCCTCGGCTTTTGCGGCGGCTCTACAGCACCTGCATCTGGACTGGGCCCGCTACACGTTCGTCGATGTCGGCTGCGGCAAAGGCCGCGCGTTGCTGCTGGCGCTGCGCTACCCCTTCCGTGCGGTGCTCGGCATTGAGCTCTCTGCAACGCTTGCCGCTGTGGCCACCGAGAACTTACGCCGCTTCATCGCTCCGTGGCGCGGAAACAGCACTCCCGCGCAGGCGATCGCGGCTGATGCCACAAGCTTCAAAGTCCCCGCGGGTCCGTTGCTCTTGTTCCTGTACCACCCGTTCGCCGCGCCCGTGATGAAACGGTTTCTTGCGCATCTGCAAGCGGCCGCACGCGCGGAGGCTCGCGACATTGTGCTGCTCTACGCCAACCCGGAACTCGACGCCCTGCTGCAAAGCTATCCAGGCATCACCAGCGAATGGCATGAGCAGTTCTCGCTAAGCCAGGCAGACTCCGAGGCAGACCGGTTCAATTCGCCCTTTGAGTCCTTTGCCGCTTACCGCGTGGAAGGCTGAGAGTTCGCAACGGCACCGTGCCGATCGCGCCACACGCGGTATAGACCCCATGCGGCCGCGGTGCAGTTATCCATGACTCGCCCATCCAGCAGCATCGACTCAAACTCCTCGACCGTCACGCGGTGCACCGTCATGTCCTGCTCCTCAGCATCGCGGTCATGCTCTCCCTGGGTCAGCCCCTCGGCCAAAAACACATGGTGCATCTGCCGCATTACGCCATAGCCAATCCAGAGCGTCGCCAGAAAGATCATGCGCTCTGCACGCATACCTGTTTCTTCGCGCAACTCACCACGGGCCATCGCCTCGGCATTGACGTCGGCCTCTTCCCATCCACCCTGCGGCAGCTCAAAGTACGACGCACCGACGGTGTAACGGAACTGATGCACCAACCAGAGAAACTCCCCCTCATCGGTACGCTCCAGAGGGATCACGATGCACGCCGGGTCCTTGTCGATCACGCCGTAGATGCCCCGCTGACCATCGGCACGCTCGATAACATCCTCACGGACACGCGTCCACGGATTGCGATACACCTCACGGCTGCTGATCGTCTTGATCGGCTTGGTCGGCATCAGAAAACCCCTTTCAGCGAATGGTACCGAATAGCGCGTTTGCGGGTATCTTGCCTATCCAGCAATCAGAATCGCAAGACTCATCTTCGGCATCGCCAGCTGTCCACGATCCGCAGTGATCGCTGGATTGGAGCAAAGCCGCAGGGACTCGCCTTCGCGAACCGGCACGCGGGTCGCCTCGCCAAGATTCATGACCACGCGCACTGACCCGCGCCGCATGATCAGACACTTGCCGTCCGCTTCACAGGAGACCTTGATGTGACCGAAGTCCCCATCGTTCAGGTCGAGCGTGCTGCGCCGCAACGCGATCAGGTCTTTCACCCACTGCAGCATCCCCTCATGTTCGCCTCGATGCACCTCGCTCCAGTCGAGCCTGGACCGCTCAAAGGTCTCAGGCCCTTCCGGATCCGGGATCTGCGACTCATCCCAGCCAAACGCGGCGAAATCCCGCTTGCGGCCTTCAGAGACAAGCTTGCGCATGTCTTCATCTTCGTGATCGGCGAAATACATAAAGGGAGCAGACGACGCAAACTCCTCGCCCATCCACAGCATGGGGACAAACGGCGCAGTTAACGTAAGGCCAATCGCAACCTTGGCCGCTTCCATGCCGACGAGGTGCTCCAGGCGTTCTCCCACGGCACGATTTCCCACCTGGTCATGGTTCTGGATGTAGCCAAGAAAGTGGTGGGCTGAAAGATTCTCGACCGGTCGGCCGTGTGTATGGTGTCTGTACTTCGAGTACTTGCCGTCGTACACAAAGGCGCCGCGCAGCGACTTTACCAGGTCGTCCATGCTGCCGAAATCGTCATAGTAACCGCGGCCCGGATCGCTCCAAAGCAGTGTAAAGAGCGAATGATGGAAGTCATCACTCCACTGCGCATCCATGCCATAGCCATGCGCTTCGATCGAACGAACAAACTTCGGATCGTTCAGGTCGCTTTCCGCGATGAGCACGAAACGCTTGTTCAACATGCCGCCCAGGCGCTGCACTTCAGAGGACAGTTGCTCCATGAAGTGCACGGCCGATCGGTCTATAAACTCATGCGTCGCGTCCAGTCGTAGACCATCGCAGTGGTAGTCGCGCAACCACATCAACGCATTGTCGAGAAAGAAGCGACGTACCTCATCGCTGCCGCCTTCATTGAAGTTGACGGCAGCGCCCCACGGGGTGTGGTACTTGTCGGTGAGATAGGGGCCGAACTTGGTGGAGTAATTGCCCACCGGACCAAAGTGGTTGTATACAACGTCCAGAATGACTGCGAGATTTTTCGCGTGGCATGCATCGACAAAGCGCTTGAAGCCGTCCGGCCCACCGTACGGCTGAAAGACAGCGAACAGCGACACACCGTCATAGCCCCAACCGCGCGCACCCGCAAACTCGTTGATTGGCATAGGCTCAACGTGCGTTACCCCCAGTTCTACCAGGTGCTGCAGATGCGCGATGGCGCCATCGAAGGTGCCTTCCGCGCTGAAGGTTCCGATGTGTAACTCGTAGATGATGGCAGAGGGCAGCGACGGCGTGTGCCACTGCGCGTCGGTCCACGCGAACGCACTTTGGTCATACACGCGCGACGGTCCATGCACGCCTTCGGGCTGCCATGTGCTGCGAGGGTCGGGGAAGGGCGTCGCATCGTCATCGAGCAGAAAAGCGTAGTTGCTCCCGGCGTGCGCCCCTTCGACACAGAGCTTCCACCAACCGCCCTCGTTGCACTGCATCGGCAACGGCTCACCGCCGTCTACCTGCACTCGCATCTCGTGGACGCGCGGGGCCCAAACCTTGAACTCATACATGCTGTGGCAATCTCCTTCTGCAGAAAGCGTGCTTACTGTGCCGAGCGCACGAGCAGCGCTACAGGAAAGGTGCGGAGAAGATCGGCTACCTTCTGCACGCCCCCGTTCCAAACCTCATGGCTCAAGCGGTTCGTCCACTGGCCCGCAGGCAACGTCAACGTGGCGTCCGGCAAACCGTGCGCCTGCATCCACCGAGGCACCACGGTAAGCACACAGTCTCGGCGCAAATACGCCACAACGCGATCCTTATCGGGTCCCTGTGCCTCCAGAGGCGTATAGCCGGCGCGCTCGTTGAACGATTCCGGTGATCCCTTGCGCAGATGCAACGCTTGTTGCACCAACCACAGCTTGGGCAGGCCCTCATCCATGCGACGGACGATGTCCGCGGCCGCGAGGCCTTGCATCTGGTCGAGCATCTGCTCGCGCAGCTTGTAGTCCACCGGGCGTCGATTGTCCGGGTCCACCAGTGAGAAGTCCCAGAGCTCGCCACCCTGGTACAGATCCGGAACACCGGGGGAAGTGTGCTTCAGCAGCGTCTGTGCAAGCGAGTTGACCTGACCTGCATAGGTAATTTCGCCTACAAACATTTCCAGGTCAGCCAGGAAGCTCGCGTCCCCGAACAGCCCTTCCATGTAGGCGTTCAGGGCGTCCTCGTACTCCGCGTTGTTGCTCACCCAACTGGTGTGCAGCTTGGCTTCGCGCGTCGCCTTCTGCATGTACTCCTTCAGCCGGTCGAGCGTGAGCGGCCACGCGCCCACCATGGTCTGGAACAGGAACCATTCCGTGTCCGTACCGACCGCATCGCCGCGATAAGACGCGGTGATCTCGTGCCAGTGATTCGCCCGTTCGGCAAAGCCATCTGGAACCTCGCTGAGCACGATCATGCGCGCACGCACATCATCCGCACGCTTGGTATCGTGGGTGCTTAGCGTCGTCATCGTTGCAGGGAACGTCCGCTGTATCTTCGCGTTGTATTCATGGAACCCGGACACGGTGAAGCCGTTGCAAGCAGGATTGCCGCCTACTTCGTTCAGCGCCGTCAACCGGTTGTAGCAATAGAACGCCGTGTCCTCGACGCCCTTCGCCATAACAGGGCTGGTGAACTGTTGAAAGCGGTAGACGAACTCCGTCTCCTTCTCGCTACTCACCTTCATTTGCAGCACGTCGCTCATGAAGTCGAACAGCTGTCCGTCGATGTCCAGCCGATTGTTCTTGGCACACTCCGCGGCCTGCGCAATGATCTGGCGATCCTCGTCCGTAACCTCTCGACGGCTCGGGGTCACATAGGTTCGGTAGATCGAAAAGCACGAGGCCAGCTCACGGATGGCACGACGTATCTCCGCGCGCGTGAAGTCGCGATAGTCGCGATTTTCCTCGCAGATCTCCACAAAGATGCTCGCCAACCGGTTCACATCGGAGCCAAGCGCCTCTTGCGTCACGTTGAGCTTCTTGTCATGCGCAGTGACTGGGAACGAGGTCTCATCCCCCGTAAACGCACGGTAGTGTTCGCCCAGCCGCTCCAAACCTTTCGGCTCTACCAGTAACCCAAGCACCTGGTTCATGTAGTCGTAGCCGCTGGTGCCCTGGATCGGCCATTCTTCGCGCAGCCACTCACCCGGCTCAAGGATCTTTTCGCCAATGATCCAGGCTTCTGGTGCCGCTTTGCGCAACCGGTCGAAGTACTGCAGAGGATC
>CAXTFS010000164.1:0-7494 GCA_964243395.1 uncultured Acidobacteriaceae bacterium
ACGTAACACCGATCGAGGTCCGACTATGCTGCCTGCACTCCCCGCTACGAACTGTTCCGTAGTGCAAACCGTTCTGGTTCTCGAAGCCGATGCGATCGCGCTCGGCAAAAGAGCAGCGCTTCTGCAGGAAACCCCTTATACCGTTACCACGGCGCGCAACCTGCAGGAGGTCCAGCGTCAACGGGAGATCTCCATCGCGATCCTGAGCATTTCCTTTGGGGCGAAGTCCCTTCGGGATACGGCGGAGTTCATCCGCGGACGATGGCCGCTGGCGCGCATCCTCGTGGTTGGCGACGTACAGCTGGCGCTCGAAGACAACCTCTACGACGAAGCCGTCCATGACCTTTCGCGAAAAGAGGAACTCCTGAACGCGCTGGCCAGACTTTCCGAAGCTCCTTCTTCCTCCCAAAACCTGCGCTATGGTGTTCGCTAGAACGACACCAGCCATCCCGGCCTGGTCTAATATCTGAACGATTTGTCAGGGTAGGGTGGAGCCTGGGGCACGGGGCGGGGATCGGCGCTGATCTGTTGTTTCAGCAGATCGAGAGCGGCCTGCAGTTGGGCGTCGCTGCCCTTGTAGGTCGCGTTCGGCAGGTTATCGACCACGATGTCCGGATCGACCCCGTGGCCTTCAATCAGCCACTGGCCTTCCGGCCCGTACACTCCAGTTTCCGCAGCCGTGGCGACACCGTTATCCGCCTGACGATTGTTTCCGCTCAACCAGATCTCACCACCCCACGTGCGTGTTCCGATGACGCTCCCCATCTTGAATCGCTTGAAGCCTTCGGCGAAGGCTTCCCCATCGGAGGCTGTTTCCTGATCGCATAAAACAACGATGTGACCGCGAAACGCAGCCTGCATGTTCCACTCCGGCGTGCCCACCCGTGGCTGCCAGTAGAACCAGGCTTTTCTCAGCAGGGTGCTCAGCAGCCAAGAATCAATGTTGCCGCCCTCGTTGTGGCGCACGTCGATGATGAGGCCCTGCCGCTTGAAGACGGGATAGTACTCGCGTGCCCACTGGTCGATGTCATCGGATCCCATGGCCCGAAGATGCACATAGCCAATGTGTCCCTCAGAGGAGGATTCAACTTTTAGTCGGCTTGTGTACTCCCATTCGGCATAGCGCAGATCACCGTCCTGGGAGGCATTGACGGGCCGCACCAGCACACTGCGCAGATCGCCAGACTTCGACTTGACTTGCAGCATGACCTGCGCGCCGGCTTTGGCCCTCAGTAATTGACGTTCGTCCTGCACACTCAGGAGGTCCACGCCATCAATGCTGACAATCGTTTCGCCTTCGCGCACGAACGACTCCGGCCGTGCCAGTGGAGGCGCCTGATCGGGCAGGTCGGGGTCGTGCAGGTAGACGTGCTCGACGACGTAGCCGCCGGCCTTTTCATCGCGCCGGAGCTGCGCACCGAGGCTCCCAAGATCGATTGCATCCGCGGGCTTTCTTTGATCCCCGCCTTGGACAAAGGTGTGCAGCGCGGAAAGTTCGCTAACCATCTGTGCGATCACGTCATTCAGTTCATCACGATCGGAGACACGGTCAACCAGTGGCAGGTAGCGCTCGCGCATGGCCACCCAGTTCACACCCTGCATGTGCCGGTCGTAGAAGTAATCGCGTTCCAGCCGCCACGCATCAAGGAAGATGCCCCGAAACTCCGCCTGCGGGGTCGTCGAGAACTCCCATCGTGAGAGATCGATCTTGGCCTTGCCAAGCACCTTGGGATCGCCCAGCCCTGCGCCCTTCGCGTCGGAGTCGACGATGAAGAAATCATCTCCTTTGCGGATCAGGATCTTCTTGCGGTCGAGTGACACCTCGTAGCTCCGGACATCGCCCATCAGGGTATCCGGCTCATCCCCCTTGTTGGCGATGTCGAGACACTGCAGCCCTGCCTTGGGCTCAGCGTCCGAGTTGTAGTTGAGCCAGCAAAGCCGCTTCTCCGTTGTCTGCAGGCTGTCGTAGTTTCCGGGCGGGATAGGGATCTCGCTGAGCCTTTGCTGTATGTCGGCGAAGTCGATCTTCACTTCGGGAGGAGTCTTCTTGTCCTTGTCCTTGTCTTGATCCTTATCTTTGTCCTTGTTTTTCGCTTCTTCCTTTTTGCTCTGTGCCTGGGTCTCCGCTTTGTCCCTGGTCTTGTCCGTATCGACCTTTGTCTTGTCTGCGTCTTTCTCGTCCTTCTTCTTTTCGTCGTCCGCTGCGCTCTCAGGATGGAGCTCATCCGGCGGCAGGAAGGGCGAGCGCAGGCCGGGCGTGAGCGCAATCTCGTACACCTTCACGGCTCGATCGAAGTGCGGTTGCGGCAGCCGCGATCCCCAGGGAGAATGCACCGTTGTATGGAGCGAGCGGTCCGACAGGAAGTACATCCACTTGCCATCGGCGCTCCACACCGGGCTCATGCTGTTGTAGCGATCCGACGTCAGTGCCTGCATGGCGCCTGTGCCCACGTTCAGGATCTTGATCTGCGAGAAACCGTCGGCGGCTGGCTCGTCATAGGCTAACCAGCGGCTATCAGGCGACCAACTCAGATCGGAAAAGTCGCCGGTCATCGACTGCGCGATCTGCTTGTCGCTCCGAGTCCTGGTATCGAAGATCCACAAGCGTTGATCCTTGTCATGGTGCGCCAGCCAGCGGCCGTTAGGCGAGGGCATGCCGTCCCAGCGCAGAACATTGGCGTTGTGGGTCCACTGCTCCGGCTTACCCTCCCCGTTGGCGGGGTACTTCCAGAACTCTGTCTCGCTGGTCTGGGTGGAAAGCGTGAGGATGCTCTTTCCATCAGGCAGGAATCGCGCCTCACGGTAGCGCACCGCGGAGTCACCCGCCACCTTCACGACGCGGCCGCTCTTTGCTGGCAGCGTGAAGACCTCGCCGCGAGCCGTGAAGACCGCGCTGCTGCCATCCGGCGCGATGTGCACCGCCGTTAGATAGCTTGCCGGCTTCTTTACCCAGTGCTCGCGCAGTTGGTCGAAGTCCGACTGCAATGCGATGGGGATGATCTGCTCGTGACTGGTCTTGAGATCGAGCGACCAGAGCTCCGCACCGCAGGCGTACACGAGGTGCCCGTCCGAAACGGAAGCAGACTCAATGTCGAAGGTTTTCTGGTGGCTCTCCTGCCGGACATCGTGTCCCTGCATGTCCATGGAGTACACATTCATCACGCCGGTGCGGTCCGTAAGGAAGTACACACGGTCGTTCCAGATCATGGGATCGTGCGAGGTCCCCGCGTAATCGGCGGTCAGCGGAACGGCCTCACCCTGGCCGTCGAAGCGCCACAGGCTCTGATTCCAGCCGCCCTTGTAGCGCTTGGTGTTGCTCCACTGCTTTCCAAGCCGGGTGAAGATCAAGGTACGGCCATCGCCGGCGTATACGGCCTCGGAGCCTGTTGCGAGCGGAAGCATCTCTCGTTCACCGTGGCTGCCGACCAGCACCAGCTTCGGATCAGGCAGCGTGGAATACCGTTCTGTGCTGACGATCAGGCGACCGTCCGGTGTCCAGCCGGCCGGCGCCGCATCGCCGTCCCACGTTCGCCGCTGTGGAAGACCGCCGCTGACAGGCATCGTGTACGTCTCGTCCGGACCCTCGTAGTTGGCACTGAACGCAACGGTCTGGCCATCGGGGGCGATCGTCGCCATCCGTTCCATGCCGGGGCTCGAGGTCAGCCGATGCGCGGTGCCGCCGCCGAGGTTCACAGACCACAGATCGCCTTCAGACGTGAAGATGACGGTCTCGCCGCGCACTGCGGGATCGCGGTAGTAGCCGCCATGAACCGGTGTGGCTGCGTGCGCGGGGGTGCAGGCAAGCGAGTAGAGAACGGCGAGAGGCGCAAACCGGTGAAGCCTTTGGATAGACCGCATGGACTTCCTTTTATCAAAATGGGCGCTACACGTACGCGTACGACTCAAGGGTGAGACCCGCTACTGAGCCACTGCCCCGATACCACGCGAGGCGATCACTGCCAGGTCGAACTGACCCTGCGCTAAGCTGCGTGGCGTTAAATTTCTCGATGCCGCGATCTTCCCACATCTCTCCTCTGGAAAGTTGAGAAAGATGACGCTTCTGTGATCGTCGCCATAGCAAAGCACGGTTCCGAAGCCTCCGATCGCTGTTCAATCATGGACAATGCACTCCGCAAATGGACACCGCGACGGTGGCAAGAAGCGCAGTTCACGGGCAAATTTCCTCACGGCAGGGTCGAAACTCTGGCGCTCCAAGTGCTCTACTCGCGTGTGAGTTTACACAGCAGAGCCCGGCGCGGATCGGGTCTGGAGGGCTGTCTTCGGATGAGCAATGGACTTCGCGATCTTCGCTTTGGGTGGCGTATGCTCGCCCGGAACAAGGGCTTTACCGCCGTTGCCGTTCTCGCGTTGGCGCTGGGCATCGGTCCGAATGTCGCCATCTTCAGCGTCATCTATGCCACGTTCCTCGCCCCGCTGCCTTACCCCCACCCGGAGCAACTGGTTGTGGTCTGGAACAAGGTCAGAGGGGAGCACACGGCGACGCGGGCCAACGACTACCTGGACTATGTGACGCAATCCAAGTCGTTCCAGCGACTGGACTACGAGCCATTTACGCCAGTGCACGTTACGGATGAGAACCACGAGGTGATTGATTCGTTAGCTGGTGGAACGGTCACGGGGAGCGAGTACACGCAGCTGTTCGGACTGAAGATGGCACTCGGGCGGGACCTGAAGCCTTCGGATGATATTGCCGGAAACGATCACGTGACGCTTCTTACGAACCGGCTTTGGAGAGAGCGGTACAACTCTGACCCAAACATCCTCGGGAAGGCGGTGCGGATCAACGATCAGCCATACACGGTGGTGGGGGTGCTCGCGCCGGGCATGCCGGATCGGAATGCCTATAAACACGTGATTGTGCCGGCGGTGCTGACACCGGGCGCCACGAACGACATGATGGGGCTTATGCTTGGCCGCCTGAAGCCGGGGGTAACGGCGGCCCAGGCGGAGGCCGAGCTGTCCACGATCAACGCAAGGCTCCTTTCTGCGCGGGACGGCAGCTCGGCTCCGGGGGCCTTCACGATGGGGGTAGAACCCCTACGCAACGACTTCCTGGACAAAAAACTGCAGCGAAATCTCTGGCTGCTGCTGGCGGCGGTTGGCTTTGTTCTGCTGATTGCGTGCGCAAACCTGGCCAATCTGCTGCTCGCTCGCGGCGCGTCCAGGCAACGCGAACTGGCGGTGCGCTCCGCCCTGGGAGCGACACGCAGGCAGGTGTTCTCGCAGTTGTTGGTCGAAAGCTTTGCTCTGGCGGCGAGTGGAGGAGCGATCGGGATTGCGCTTGGCTGGGGTTTGATCAAGCTGGTGATGGCCCTCATGCCCGACCTTAGCGTGCAGAGCGCCGAGGTGGTAGTTCAGGTCAACGTGCCGGTGCTCGCCTTCGGGGTTGCGGCTTCGGTGCTGGCGGGGGTTCTTGCCGGGTGCGCGCCCGCATGGCAGGCCACACGGGTGAACATCAGCGACGTTCTCAAGCAGAATGCGAAGTCCACCAGCGGGTCAAAGCGCATGCACCTGCAACGTGTGCTTGTGGTGTGCGAGTTTGCCCTCGCCCTGACGCTGCTTGCCGGCGCAGGCATGACGCTGCACAGCTTCTGGAACCTGACCCATGTGGATCTCGGCGTACGCACGGACCACGTATTGATCGGCCTACTGCAAGGGCCGCCCCCAACGAAGTTTGATGGAGAAAAGGTCAATGCAACCGCACGCGTTCTCCTGTCGAAGCTGAACGCACTGCCAGGAGTGGAGAGCGCCGCTCTGACCACCTCCATGCCGCTGGGGGGGCACGACGATGAGCCGTTTCGCATCGACGGCGAAGCGGTTGCCGAGAATCGGAAGCCAACGGCTGACCTTGAGGAGGTGACGCCTGGATATTTCAGCACCTTCGGCGTTCAGCTCACCCGCGGTCGACTGCTGCAGGACAGTGATCGCCTGGACAGCCCGCCAGTCATCCTGGTGAGTGAGAGCTTTGTGAAACGATATCTTGCGGGCCGCAACCCATTGGAGCAACGGCTGGTCTTCACCTCCTACACCGCGGACAACAAGGGGGGTCCCCCGCTGCTTCGGCAGATCGTGGGTGTGTTCCATGACGTACGCAACGGCGAGCACCTGAGCGATGAGGTCGCGCCGGAGATGTTCATTCCCTTGTTCCAACAGCCCTGGCCGTACCCTGGGATTGCCGTGCGTACGATGGGCGATCCTGTGCTCATGTCCAGGCGTGTGCGAGACACTTTGCGGGAGGTACTGCCAGGAGTCTCCCTCAGCGAGGTGCAAAGCTTGCAACAGAGTGTCGACAAGCAACTGGTCGGCGACCGGTTCAGCATGGTGCTGTTCGGCAGCTTCGCTCTGCTTGCCCTGGGTCTGGCCGCTCTTGGCATCTATGGTGTCATTGCCTTTGCCGTAGCGCAGCGGGGGCATGAGATTGGTTTGCGCATGGCCCTAGGAGCGCAGCGCAGTGACATGCTGGTGATGGTTCTGAAGGATGCCATCAAGCTCAGCCTTTACGGGATCGGGTCCGGTCTCGCCGGTGTGCTGGTTCTTGGACTTCTCCTGCGAAGCACACTGTTTGGCGTGAGCAGCGTCGATCTGGGAAGCTTCGCCGCAGTGTCGGTCATGCTGCTGGGGGTCGCTCTCGTGGCTTCTTTCGTGCCGGCACGACGCTCCTCGCGCATCGATCCCATGGTTGCACTGCGGCAGGAATGAGCGGCGAGCTCATTCTGCGCCCGCTAGTACCGACAAGTCTCGAAGTGCGGATACCCTGAATCCTAGGGGTTCGTACCGCTGCAGTAGGTATCAGCGCAGCAAACGACCATGAACTATCAAGGGATGTTGCTTGGGCTTGCGCTGCACGGGATGAGTCGTGCGAGATGCGCGCGCCTGAGGCGTTGCCGACGTGCGCTATTGTTCCCGTTCCAGGAAGAACCGGAAGATTGTCTCTGTCTCTGTTGTTCCGTCGATGTGAAGAACACGTTCCGCGATGGTCCTCGCCAGTTCGCATATCGAAATGTTCAACTGTGTAGCAGCTAACCGGGTGTCCGCGCTTTGCCCGGCTTCCATGCCCTCACGCGCAAATTGTTGCGCCTTTGGCAGGGCCGCCGCGAGCGTAAACTCCGGCTTCACCGCGTAGAAGTAGAGCGATATTGGGAAGAGCCAGACATCCAGTCGCACCTGCAGGATCTCGCGCGAAAGCCGCAGCAGGAACGGCGCACCAAACTCCCTAACAGAAGAAAGCCCGCTGGCCCTTTCTGCTGCCTCTAACAGCGAGACATGGCGGGCGATATAACGTTGCCGCTCCAGGGCGGGATAGAGCAGTACGAGCCAGGAAACACTGGCGGTGATCATCGATATCCCGATCAGACCTTCAGACGCGACGATCAGACGCAGCCAGTCTGTCCTTGGGTTCAGATCAAAGGTGCCAAAGGTGCATAGCGCGCCGAAGGAGAAGTAGACACAACGCATCGCGCGGCTGAACAGCGA
>CAXTFS010000165.1:0-7485 GCA_964243395.1 uncultured Acidobacteriaceae bacterium
GGGAGCTTCGGCAGAGAACGCAAGGGGGAACGCATCGGCGGGAGCTCCTTGGGGCGGCTGAACGTGGCGGTGAAGTCTTCGGCAGTTTACTGCTTTTGTGCGCTCGGTCTCGGCAATAATGCCGAGTCGGACCCGCATTGGTTCTCGCCCGGCGGTGAGCGCATGAGTAGCTGCGACGTTAAGCTGCTTACCCCGAGGGGAGTGGATGGGTACGTATCTCCATATTCAGCCCAAGCGGGCCGGCTGCGGGTGCACTTCCGCGGTCCGAGCGTGCCACAAGCGGGGGGTTGACGCCGTCTCACGAACAACCCGGAGCCGGAACGCGTCGGATGGACCTGCCCGAACATCTGATAATCGGGTCGTGGGTCCGCGACGAGATCCAGATCGCCGGATACCCTGGATCACGTCACGGAGGTGAGCTTGCCAGCAGCGGATGCGACACGGAATCCGGCGGAGTCGCTTGGTCATGAGCGGCTGAACCATCTGCAGGCGCTTGAGGCCGAAAGCATTTACATCCTTCGCGAGGCGGTGGCGGAGTTTGCGCGGCCAGTCATGCTGTACTCCATCGGCAAGGATTCCTCCGTCATGCTGCGCCTCGCGCAGAAGGCGTTTTTCCCGGGCAAGATCCCGTTTCCGCTGCTGCACGTCGATACCGGCTACAAGTTTCCGGAGATGATCGCGTTTCGCGACCACTACGCCCGCGAGATCGGCGCCGAGTTGATCGTGCACCGTAACGAGCCCGCGATCGCGGGCGGCATGAGCCCGTGGGGCATGGGCACGCAGAACTGCTGTGGGGCGCTGAAGACGCGATCGTTGTTGGATGGGCTTGCCGAGGGAGGCTTCGATGCGGCCTTCGGTGGCGCGCGCCGCGATGAAGAGAAGAGCCGGGCCAAGGAGCGGGTTTACAGCTTTCGCGATGCGGCGGGGCAGTGGGACCCGAAGACCCAGCGGCCCGAGTTGTGGAGCCTGTTCAACTCACGCCTGCGCAAGGGTGAGTCCATCCGCGTTTTTCCGTTGTCGAACT
The DNA here is from genome assembly GCA_964243395.1 of uncultured Acidobacteriaceae bacterium. Taxonomy (GTDB): domain Bacteria; phylum Acidobacteriota; class Terriglobia; order Terriglobales; family Acidobacteriaceae; genus Granulicella. The sequence goes on from CAXTFS010000165.1 coordinate 1,025, forward strand.
GGACTGAGCTGGACATCTGGCTGTACCTGTACGCGGAACAGATCCCAATTGTACCGTTGTACTTTGCCGAAGAGCGCATGGTCGTTCGTCGCGGCGATATGCTGCAGATGGTGCATCCCATGCTGCCATTGATGCCCCACGAGCAGCCCGAGACGATGCGCGTGCGCATGCGCTCGCTGGGCTGCCTGCCCTGTACTGGAGCCATCCGCTCTGACGCGGACACGCTGCCGAAGATCATCGAGGAGCTCATCACGTTTCGTCGCTCGGAGCGTGAGAACCGTGCCATCGATCACGATGAGGAAGGCTCCATGGAGCTCAAGAAGCGGGAGGGCTACTTCTAATGGCGACTGAAGAGCTTGATCTCTCTGATGCGGCGCATGAGGCGCGCTTCCGTTCCTTCCTTGATGCACATCTTGATCAGGAGCTGCTGCGCTTCACCACCGCTGGCTCGGTCGACGATGGCAAGAGCACGCTGATTGGGCGGTTGCTGCATGACACCAAGAGCGTCTACGAAGACCAGCTTGCCTCCATCCGTGCCAGCCGGGTCAATCGTTCCGGCGGTGCCATCGATCTGTCCCTGCTGACGGATGGCCTGCGCGCCGAGCGCGAGCAGGGCATCACGATCGACGTGGCTTACCGTTATTTCTCGACGTCCAAGCGCAAGTTCATCATCGCCGACACGCCCGGGCACGAGCAATACACCCGCAACATGGCGACCGGCGCCTCCACTGCGGACGTGGCCATTGTGCTGATTGATGCAAAAGCCTTTGCGAAGGCCGGGACCCTGCTGCCGCAGTCGCGACGGCACACGTACATCGCCAGTTTGCTGCGTATCCCGCACGTGGTCGCAGCGGTGAACAAGATGGATCTTGTGGACTACGACGAGTCCTTATTCAACGCGATTCGCCTCCAGTTCAGCACCCTCGCGACGCGGCTCGATCTGCGCTCAGTTGAGCTGATCCCCGTCAGCGCGCTAAATGGCGACAACGTGGTGGAGCGGAGTGTGGCGATGCCCTGGTACACCGGACCCACGCTGCTCGACTACCTCGAAACCGTGCCGCTGGCGACGCGTGAACTTGCGGGCCCGCTGCGTTTTCCCGTGCAGTTGGTGGTCCGTCCCGATGCGAACTTCCGTGGCTTTGCGGGGCGCGTTGAGCGTGGCGAGCTGCGGCCCGGCATGGCGGTGCGCGCCTTGCCCAGCGGACGCGTGAGCCGCGTGAAGTCCCTGATCACCTTTGACGGCGAGCTAAAGATGGCCCACGCCCCGCAGAGCGTCACTGTCGAGCTGGAAGACGAGATCGATCTGAGCCGCGGAGAAATGCTGGTGGCCGAGGAGCAAAGCGCGCCGGCCATTAGCACCCGTCTGCGGGCGATGGTCGTGTGGATGCAGGAGCAGCCGTTGGTTGTCGGCGGAAGTTATCTGCTGAAGCACACGACACGGACGGTGCGGGCCTCGGTCAGCGCCATTCGCTTTCGCGTGGACGTGAACACAGCGGAACCCATGCCGACGCACGAGTTGGCCATGAACGACATCGCGGAGGTGGAACTTGAGGCCAACCTCCCCTTGTTCTTCGACCCGTACAACGAGAACCGTTCCACAGGATCCTTCATCCTCATCGATGGGCTGAGCAACGCCACCCTGGGTGCGGGTATGCTGCTGGCCGCGTCCGTGGACGGCGACGACGAAGTGCAGCGCTCGGCACCGGCCTGCTTCGTGCACGCACCCGGCGCGGAGCGTAGCCTGCTGGAACAGCTGGTGCAGCGCTTCCTCGAACGCGGACTGGTAGCCATGATCGTGGACGATCCCCTGATCCCCGAAGCCGCGCTTGCCGGTGCGGTACGCGCCCTGCAGCTTGCCGGGATTGTGGCGGTCTCAGGCCGCAGCGATTTAGGGGAAGACACCCTGGAAGCGCTGCGGGCGGTAGCCGGCGACGGCTTCGTCAACGGGCACGAGCGCGCAGCGCAGCTTCTGGAGGAGATGTGAACGGCACCCGGGAAGACCTCGTCGAGCTGCACCTTGCGAACCCGCCGGTGCCTAGCCCCGATCCGGTGCCCAGCCCCGATCTGCTGGCGAGCTCGGAGACGCTTACAGCCGATGCGCTGGTCCAGGCCGTGGTGCGCGCGTCAGGTGGCCGTGACGTTTGTCTGACCAGCAGCTTTCAGACTGAAGACATGGTCGTGCTGCACCTGCTGCGCGAGCATCTCGCCGATGTGCCGGTAATCTTTCTCGAGACCGGCTACCATTTTCCGGCGCTGATCGCGTATCGCGACGAACTGGTGCGCACCTGGGGGCTCAACCTCGTCAACGCGCTGCCGGTCAGCACGCGGGACGAGCACGAACGCACGCTGGGGCTGTTGCACATCGTGCAGCCGACGGAGTGCTGCCAAATCCGCAAGGTCGAGCCACTGATGCGATCGCTGGAGCCCTACGAGTGGTGGTTTACCGGGCTGCGTCGCGAACAGTCGCCCACACGCGCCAACCTGCGCAAGATTGAGGACCACAGGCTCCCAACGGGCAAGACCCTGAAGAAGGTCAGCGTGCTGGCGGACTGGACGTGGGCGCAGGTAGAGGGCTACGCTCGCGATCACGGGATTCCGCGTCTGGCGCTCTACGATCAGGGGTATACCTCCATTGGGTGCGAGCCCTGCACCGCCGTGCCTGCGGAAGGCAGCGATCCGCGCAGCGGCCGCTGGGGTGGCAAGAAGCAGGAGTGCGGCATCCATACCTTCAGCGAGAAGGCATCGTAAGTGCAACGTAACGAGCAGAGAAGGACACCTTGATCGAGCGTCGCCGAATCGTCAACATGTGGCAGCGAGGCGGGGCGGTTGCGCTCGCGACGCTGGTCCGTGTGGAAGGCTCGAGCTATCGCACCGCCGGTGCGCGCCTGCTGGTTGGTAGCGATGGCTCCTATGTCGGTTCGGTGTCAGGCGGTTGCCTGGAGGCAGAGATCGTCCGCAAGGCCCGCTGGCTCACACGTGCGGGCGCCAGCGTGGAACGGTACTCCACGATCTTCGATGACACAGCCGAGATCCCGTACGGCCTGGGTTGTGGCGGCACCGTGGATGTGTTGATTGAGCCTGCTGGAACGCCGGAGTTTGAAGCCATGATGACGTCACTGGAGGCGTCTCTGGATGGCCTGAGTCGATGCGTCACAACCTCCCTGCCGTCGGACCGGAATGCCCTCGCACGTGAGATCCGTGACCGGGATGGCCGTGTGTTGTTCCGCAGTGCAATCGATTGGGCCCTTGCTGGCGACGTCGTCCAGGAACAATTGGATCCGCCACAGCGGCTGTTCGTCTTCGGTGCCGGAGACGATGCGCAGCCCATGGTGCGCATGGCGTCCCTGCTGGGGTGGACGGTGTACGTGCTGGATGGACGCGCGCAGTGGGCACGTTCGGAACGCTTCCCGCAGGCCGACCGTGTGCTGGCTACGGGCGAGCTGAGCGATCTGCGGCCCACATCCTCCGACGCTGGCGTGTTGATGACGCACAGCTACGAGCAGGATCGTGCGTGGCTCGAGCGGGTCCTGCCCTGCTCGCCACGTTACCTCGGTCTGCTGGGTTCACGACATCGCAGCGCGTTGCTGGTCAGCGAGGCTGCCGTGACGCTTGGATGGACCGTTGAGCATGCGTGCGAGCGGCTGTTTTCGCCCGTGGGCCTGGACCTCGGCGGTGACGGAGCCGAGGCGATTGCGCTCTCCGCCATTGCCGAGATGCAGGCCTGTACGCAGGGCAAGCTCGGGCACTCGCGGCGGCTCACTCCGGCGATGGTGGCTGAGCAACTCGCGAACGGTGGGGCATCTCGTTATCTTCAGGCGCAGTGTGCGTTATGAGCGTTGCGGCGATCATTCTTGCCGCTGGTTTTTCGCGGCGCCTCGGCCGACCGAAACAAAGCCTCGTCCTCGGTGGCGAGACGCTGATCGAGCGTAGTGCACGGGTGGCCATCGAGGCGGGGTTGTGGCCTGTGTTTGCGGTGGTGCATCGCGATGCAGCCTTTGCACACGGGTTAGGGCAGCGCGGCTGTCGGGTACTCGTGAACGATCAGGCCGACGAGGGTATGGCGGCTTCGGTCCGCTGCGGAGTGCGCGCCGCAATGATGGAACCTGACGTCCCCGGCGCGGTCATCCTCACCTGCGATCAGGTGGCTGTGCGGCCGGAGCATCTGCGCTCCTTGTGCGCTTCCCCGCAACGCATCTGCGGCTCGCGCTATGCCGGCAAAACGGGCGTGCCCGCATACTTTCCGGCAGCGTACTTCGCTGAGCTGCTGCAGCTGACGGGCGATGCGGGTGCACGCGACCTGTTGCGCAAGGCCGCTGCGCTTGAAACCGAGGACCTCGCCTTCGACGTGGATACCGAAGAGGATCTGCATGTTGCGCGGCGGCGGTTTGGGCCACCTCCGCAGCTGTAGCCGGCGCTCAGACCGGGGCTGCCAGTGACCGCACAAGCTCCTCCAGCAGGTTTGCCGCAACAACTCTGCGATAGTCTGCGGTCGAGCGAATGTCATCGGTGGGTTTGGCTTCGAGGGCCAGCGCCGCACGTCCGGCACGCACCGTCGCTTCCAGGTCGTCTGCACTGAGAGAGGCAGCTTGTAGTGCGGCTTCTGTGCCGAGCAGACGAAGCGGCCGGTCCGCAAGGGAAGCGGCACCAAGCCGGATCTCCGTGATGCGATCGCCTTCCAGGAGCGCAACTCCGGCGAGTGCGGTCTTTGAGATGGCCTGTGCGTTGCGTGTACCCACTTTGCGGATATAGCTTCGCCAGTCTGCATAGCGCCGCGCAATCGTGATGCTGTAGAGCAATTCATCCAGGCGAAGGGCAGTGCGCTTATAGCCAAGATGGAACGAGCTGTAAGGGAGTGTGCGCTGACCGCTTGCGCTGATCAGAGTCACTGAAGCGTCGTAGGCGAGCAGGGCCGGCGGGGTGTCGGCAGCAGGCGAGGCATTGCAGAGATTGCCGCCAATGGTGGCGCGGTTCTGGTTGGCAATCGAGCCCGTCCAGGAAGCGGCCTGCACGAGTAAGGGCAGCTCACGAGCGAGCGTCGCATCGCTTCGAATTTCTGTGAAGGTCGTGCCTGCGCCAATGTGAATCGCGCTGTCTTCCGCACGGATGAAGCGTAGCTCGCGCAGGTGCTGTATCGACAGAAACGAGCCCGCACGCAAACGGCCCGTGTTCAAGGCCACCATCAGCTCTGTTCCACCCGCCATAGCCGAGTGTTCACCGGGCCTCTCGGCGAGTTGCCGCAATGCCGCGTCGAGCGAAGTGGCGCGTATGAGGTCGAATTGGCTTACGTCGGAGCGCATGTTTGCCTGTATCAGCGCAGCGGCGCCTCCCGGTCGAGGTGATCCGGCGTTGCGAGTTCAGCCGCCATTTGCACGGCTTCAAAGATGCGCATGTACCCTGTGCAACGGCACAGGTTGCCCGCAAGGCCTTCCTGGATCTGCAGCAACGTGGGCCGCGGGTGTTTGTCGAGCAGGTGCTGTGTTGCCAGGATCATGCCGGGCGTGCAGATGCCGCATTGTGCGCCACCGCGCTCCAGAAAGCACTGCTGAATGGGGTGCAGATGGCCCGCCGTGCTCACGCCTTCAATGGTGCAGATGTGCGCTCCGCTGGCCTGCAGCACCGGAAGTAAACAGGAATTCACAAGCTCTCCATTCAGAAGCACAGCACAGGCACCGCATTCGCCTTCACCGCAGCCTTCCTTGGTGCCCGTGAGGTGAAGATCGTCACGCAGCACATCAAGCAGACGCTTCATAGGCGGGAGACTTAAAGAATGCGAATTACCGTTTACGTTTAGGGTCAATGCGGTCACCGCAGGACCTCTGTTCTCGTGTCCCGGTCAACCGCGAGATCGAGATCGTCGCTGCTTCCCTGCGGGCCGCTGACAAAGGCTTGCAGACCGGCGAAGATGTCCTCCGGCAGCAGTGGGATGCTGTTGAAAGCGTACCCTGTCGCGTTCTCGATTGCATTCAGAATGGCAGGGGCGGGGCCGTCCATCGGCAACTCTCCGATGCCTTTCGCCCCACCCGGGCCATGTGCACTGGGCACCTCAGCAAAATGCACGTGGATGGGCGGCAGATCAGCGCTGGTCGGCATGATGTAGTTCGTCATCTGATTGTTCATCATGCGGCCTTCGCGATACTCGCATTTTTCATACAGCGCGTAGCCGATGCCCTGCGCGACTCCGCCTTCGATCTGGCCCTTGGCAAGCACTGGATGCATGATCTTGCCCACCTCCTGCAAAGCATCGAAGCGCGTTACGGTGGCCGTGTAGGTGTTCAGGTCAACCGCAACTTCGGCGACGTAGACGGCCCATGCATACGCGGGATACGCGTCCCCGCGATACAGCTCGTCGTCCCAGAAAACCGGCTTTGCCGGCTCGTAGTGAACGGTGACGTTCAGCGTTCCGTGCTCCGCAAGATAGCGTTTCGCCGCCCCGCGGAAATCGTCGGGGGTGTGTGCTGGAG
>CAXTFS010000166.1:0-7447 GCA_964243395.1 uncultured Acidobacteriaceae bacterium
AGATAGCATTGCTCGGCGTCGAGGCCTTCCAGTCTGTAACGGGCAAAGGAGTGACGGGAACGATTCAGGGCAATACGATGGCAATCGGAAGCGCCGCCCTGATGAGTGATCTTGGAGCTTCGATAGAAAGCTTGCGCGGTCAGACGGAAGCACTGCAAACCGAAGGTCAAACCGTCATGTTCGTCGCCTCTAATGGTCGGTTTGCCGGCTTCGTCGCAGTTTCCGATCCCATCAAAGACTCAACAGCAGAGGCAATCAAGCAGTTGAAGCAAGATGGCATAAAGATCGTCATGGTGACAGGTGACAACCACAACACAGCTGCAGCCGTGGCAAGAAAGCTCGGGATTGACTTCGAAGCCGATGTGCTGCCGGAGAAAAAGGCAGAAGTGGTGAAGAAGCTGCAAGCTACCGGAGCGATCGTCGCCATGGCTGGGGACGGCGTAAACGATGCGCCCGCCCTGGCGCAGGCGCAAGTCGGTATCGCTATGGGGACCGGTACAGATGTCGCCATGGAGACGGGCGGAATCACTCTCATCAAGGGCGACCTGCTCGGCATTGTGAAAGCCAGACGGTTGAGCCAGCACACGATGGCTAACATCCGGCAGAACCTCTTTTTCGCCTTCTTCTATAACGCGCTCGGGGTTCCCTTGGCAGCCGGAGTGTTATACCCATTCTTCGGCATTCTCTTGAGTCCCATGATCGCTGCGGCTGCCATGAGCCTCAGTTCCGTTTCCGTTATTGGCAACTCGTTACGGCTTCGCAGCATGAAGCTATGACGGTGCGCCCGAATCCTGTCGAATGAAGACCGGGGTATCAGGAGTGTCTTCCACGCAATAGCGTGTCGACTGATTGCCTTACACCACCAGCGATAGACAATTGGGTGCCATCAGTCAGACGTACCAGTATCTCGCGCAAGAAAAGGGTGTCATCGTAGACGAAGATCTCCGAGATTGTTTTGCCAACCAGCTCTGGAATTGAATGGTGGGACTTCCATGAACAGTCCTCCTTCCCCTTGACATTATCAGAGCGTATCAAAGCCCTGATTCGCGTTCCGTTGGTCCCGCCAATTGTCTCGCCGCAACCCTCGCGATCCAGGTACGTCGAGTCAATCAGCTTGTCATACGCTTCGCGGGTGAAGTAATCAGTTGGCGCTGCGTGACTGAGATCCTGCCGAGGCGATCCGTTGGGTTGGCTGTGAGCCAGCCAGCACGGATGCAGAACCAGAAGAATCCAGTCAGGCGCTCTTGTTTCTTCTTCTTAGCTAATCCTCCATCCGTCCACGAGGCTCGGAAGGCCTGCGCGGCCCTGAGATCGAACTCCTTGAGGAGTTCGTGTCCTTCAGTCTTGCACCACCCGAGAAACTGCTTGCGAAGCTGGATCTCGAGCTTGTAGAGGGTAGCATCTGCCAGCTCGCGCGCCTTGGCGTCCGCCAGGTACTCGCTGACAGCTTGGATGATGGTGACCGGTTCGTCTTTGCGTTCCGGGTTCACGGCCGGCTTGTCGGACTCTTCGATGATGCGCGACAGCTCTGTTGCGCGTTCCCAACTGCCAGTCTTCAGGCTCCTGCGAAGGTAAGTGCCGTTCGCCGTACCTTCGACCCACATGGGGAAGCCACACCGCCTCTAAAGCGGTCTGTTGTCTTGGAACAACCCCTCACATGCTGTCGATAGAATATGAGCATCCTGCATCTATCGTACGCGGCATTTCAAGGTGTGGGTAACTTGTTGCAATAAAGGATAAAGTAATGGTGGAGGCGGTGGGAGTCGAACCCACGTCCGAAACTACCGTCAACAGAGAGCTTTCATGCTTTTCCACGTTCATCTTTGTCTCGTCATCACCGCTAGGAACGGGCAAAGAAACGATGACGACCAGTCTGATCGATCTCATCCCTTCCGCTCAGACGGAGCAGTCGGGACCAGCCTACTGTGCGACGATTGGTACCAGCCCGTAGGCGAAGCTAGAGCAATCGGCTACTTATAATTAAGCAGCAAGAGCGAACTGAGGTTCGGCACTTATGATTTTGGGCGCGATTACGGGTGTACCCACCCCGGCATGCCTCTCTGCCGCAAGCAATCCCGTCGAAGCCGTGACGCCCCCATCTGGAGCTGGCCCCAACATTGCGTTGGGCATTCAAAGAACTGACCTCAGTATAGCAAAGATCAGGCGAACGCAATCAGGATCGCACCCGCCGTAATCAGCGTACCCCCGGCTACCTTCATCGGCGACAGCCCCTCGCCCAGGAACAGCCACGCAAACACAATCACGATCACCACCGAAAGCTTATCCACCGGTGCCACCGACGACGCGGGCCCCACCTGCAGCGCGCGGAAATAGCACAGCCACGAGCAGCCCGTCGCAATCCCGCTCAGCACGAGAAACACCCAGGAACGGCGGCTGATCTCGCCCAGTCCGGTATGCCTTTCCAGTCCGATCGCCACCGACCACGCAAATACCAGCACGACCGTCGTCCGGATCGCCGTCGCCAGGTTCGAGTCGATCCCGGTCACACCCACCTTCGCCAGCAGCGCAGTGGCGGCGGCAAAGACAGCGGAGAGCAAAGCCCAGCCAAGCCACGTCATCGGCCCAGCTTACATGGTCGCGTCTTCAAACTGCACCTTCTGCCACTCCCCACGCTCGATCGCTGCGCGAATCTGCGCCGGCGTGCGCCCCAGCTTCGTCTGCTGGTAGGCGAACATCGCCTCCTTCATGCACGTCGAGCAGGCCGCCCCGTGCGTGCCCTCAAAGCAGGAGTGCAGGGAATTGTGCCCCATCTCACGATCGCAATGGCAGTAGCAGGGCTGCTGGTGAAGCACCGCCGGGATCTTCGCCGCCATCTTGTAAATCGCTACCTGGTACGGATGCGAAAAGTAGGGCCCGCTCAGCTGCGCCCCGCTCAGCACCGCCGGCAGCGGACGCGTCGGAGCGGCCGCGTTGTACGACGGAATGTCATCAGCAGGATTGCTCCATTGGGCCGTAGCCACCAGCGTGATGCCAGCCAGAACAGTTAAACCCGCAACACGCCTGAGATTCCTCATACACTGAACATACTAGAAGCGCGCCTTGCTCGAGTAAAGTGGAATGACGCAATGAAAAAAACTGCTCGGTCGACCAGCCCTCGCGCGGCACTTTTTGACACGCTCCTGGCATTTGCCGCTATGTTGGGTTTGGCGATCCCGCTTTTTTCTGACCTGAAGCAAGTGAGATCGCTCGATTTTGTCGCAACAGACTTCAAGACGCTCTATGCGTCGGCCGCCGTCTTCGCGCAATCGCGTGACGCCTATAACCCTGAAAACTTTACCGCGATCTTCAATCGCGACCACGTTGTGCTCCCAACCACCTGGTTCGGGCACCAACCTGTTTACCCACCGGTCACTCTCCACCTTTTTGCGCCACTGACTCGGCTCCCCATGGCTGTCGCGGCCCAGGTCTGGTTTGGCCTTTCTCTCGCCTGCATGCTCGTTGCGCTTCTGCTCATGTTGCGGCAAGCCCGCACCTATGCCCTTAGCTGGCCATGGCACCTGGGCATTGTGGCCTTCGTAGCAGCATCCCCCCTGCTTGCTTTTTCACTCGACATCGGCAATGTTTCTGTCGTCGCGGCTGCGCTTGCCATCGCCGCATGGATGATCGCCCTGCAGCAAGAGCCCGGAAGCAGTGGGCTGGACCAAACCACCCAAGGACATAAAGCCTTTGCTCCTTTGTTTGTCATTCCCGCAGGGAATCTGCGTTCGGAGCGTCACGACATCAACACGCAATCGGCGATAAACCTCTCGGCAGGACTCGCGCTCGCGGGCGCACTCTGTCTCAAACCACATCTTGCCCTGTGGGTGCTGCTCGGGATCGCCATCTTTTGCCAGAGGCGCGGCAGGCGGATCGCCAGATCCGCCTCATTCTTTGCACTCGTCGCCATTCTGGTCAGTACCTCCATCCTCGTCGGCCAACATCGCCTCGTATCCACCTTCGCGAGCTACAAAAGCACGCTTGCTCATGAGCAGGGCTCCGGTTCCATGGCCGCGGGTTCTCGAGAAATACTTCCCATCGCCGCTCAGATTACCTCAGTCCATTCGCTCCTGGGTTATACCTTCCAGCCGTCGATCCGGCACCTCCTGGCTGGTTGTGTCATCGTAGTCGCTGGTCTGTTCCTTTACTCGTTGAGGTCCCAAGGTAAAACCAGCCCTCTACTCGGCATCTCAGCGCTTGCGGCACTGGGCCAAATCGCAACCTATCACCGCGACCACGACCAAATCGTTCTGATGCCCATTGCCCTCTGGATCTGCGTCGAGTTGCGGCAAGCTCTGCGAAGCCGACGCTGCACCGCCACAGCTATCCTGGCGATCCTGATCGGAACCACGATCATCGCCGGCTGGATTCCATGGGCACGCGAGCCGCAACGTTTTCTGCAGAACCGCCAGGCGTCCATCGTCAGCATTGCGCTTGTCTTCCTGATGCTCGCCGGCATGATGGCAACAAAAAAAGGCGGCATAGACGGTGATCTGTCTATGCCGGGAGGCCAGTGACGCAACTTGATTCAACCATCCACTCCCACCGGGGTGGCCGTTGAGAACTTGTCCGAGTGCAGAACTCACTCGTATGGCTGGAGCATATCATGACAGAACGAAGAAATCTACTTGGTTTCATATTTCTATCCGAAGCATCTACCTTTTTTCACCAAAAGAGTTGTCCTACCAGTCAGACAAAGCCTCGACAAACCCCGCATCCCGCGTGCTGATCCCCCCAGCATCGTGCGTCACCAATCCCAGCCGCACCTTGTTGTAGCGGATGTCGATATCAGGATGATGCCCCGCCGCCTCCGCCAGGGCGGCAACGCGATTCACAAACGCCATCGCCTGCAGGAAATCCGCAAATCCATAGGTCCGCACCAGCTCGCCCCCTGCGAACTCCCACCCGGGGTGCGCCTGGCACAACTGATCGATCTCTTCCATGCTGAGCGTCTTCATTCGCCCATGCTACCGGCTCCCCGGCAACGCGGCAACCCGTTCAGGCCAGCGCGACTTCCTGCGAGCGGCCCAGCGCGGACGACACCGCGAACTGCGGCGCGCTGCCGATCTCATTGCGCAGCTCGGTCCAAAGCTCTACCGGCATGCCCAGAAACACGTTCACAATTGCCGGGTCGAACTGCCCGCCGCCACAGCGCGCAATCTCCTCGATCGCCTCTGTAAAGCTGCGGCCCTTGCGATACGGCCGGTCGGAGGTGATGGCATCGAGCGTGTCCGCAATGGCAAAGATGCGCGCCCCAAGCGGAATATCATCCCCGCTCAACGCCCGCGGGTAGCCACTGCCGTCGAAGCTCTCCTGATGGCTCAGCACGATCTCGCTCGCATCGCGCAGAAACGGGATCTTCCGCACCATCTCGTACCCGCGCTGGCAGTGCTCGCGCATGATCTCGGTCTCGTCCGGGTCCAGCTTTCCCGGCTTCAGCAGGATCCGGTCCGGCGTCGCAATCTTGCCGATATCGTGCAGAAACGCACCCCGCGCAATTACACGCAGCTCATCGCTGGGCACGCCCATCTCCCGCGCCAGCGCAATCGTGTACGCCGTCACGCGCCGGCTGTGGCCTTCCGTTTCTGCGTCGCGCAGGTCGAGCGCGTCTCCCATCGCCTCAAGCGTGATGTCGTACGAGCGCTCCAGGTCCTGCATCGTCGCGCGCAGCCGGCTGGTCCGCGCATGCACCACCTCCTCCAGATTGTGCAGGTAAGTATGGTTCTGCCGCTTCAGCCGCCCGTGCTCCACCGCCCGGGTCACCACGTTCAGCAGCTGCGCCCGCTCAAACGGCTTCAACAGGTAGTCGATCGCGCCGCGCCGAAACGCATTTGTCGCCACATGGATGTCGTGCACCGCGGTAAGCATCACCACCGGCGTCACCGGGAAGTCGATCCCGATCTTGTCCAGCAGGCTCAAGCCGTCAGTGTCCGGCATCATCACGTCCGAAAGCACCAGGTCGCACGCGCAGCCATGCAGATGCTGCAGCGCCTGCTCCGCGCTCTCCACTGCCTCCGTCCGGTAGCCGCTCCGGTCCAGCAGCGCAGACACAATCCCGCGGACGGAGGCCTCGTCATCGACAATCAGTATGCGTTCCTGTGGCATGGCATTGTCCCAGGGCGCAGCAGCGCCTTGCCTCTACATCGGCACCAACCCCACAAAGGTGAGTCACCCGGCTCCGTTTACCTCCCGGTGTAAACCCGCAATTGTCTGCGTTTGCCGTCATCCTGAGCGAAGCGAAAGACCCCCGCATTGTCGCTGCGACCACACCTTCGGAGAAATGACCGGGGTGCCCCATGATCACCGCGGCCGTATCGCGGTTATCGTGGGGTTAGTCTCTTCAACCCTTCAACAGGAAAGCACCCCCTACCCCCTCCTCCCACGCTCCGCCGCCTTCTGCGCCGCCCACTCCGGCTTCGTCACCTGCCGGGCCCGCCCAAACGCAAGCGCCCCCGCCGGCACGTTCTCGGTAATCGCAGACCCCGCGGCCACATACGCTCCTGCCCCGACCGAAACTGGTGCCACCAGCGTCGCATCCGACCCCACAAACGCCCCATCGCCGATCCGCGTAACGTGCTTCAGCGCACCATCGTAGTTGCACGTAATCGCACCCGCGCCAATGTTCACCCCCGCCCCGATCTCCGCATCGCCCAGGTAGTTCAGGTGGTTCGCCTTCGAGCCCTTGCCCAGCGTGATCTTCTTCGTCTCCACAAAATTGCCCACGTGCGCGGCCTCTCCGATCCGGCTCTCCGGCCGCAGATGCGCGTAGGGCCCCAGCACGGCCTGATCCCCGACCGTCGCCTGGTCCAGGATGCACCCGTTCCGCACCAGCACGCCATCGCCCAGCGTACTGTTCTGGATCACCGAGTACGACCGAATCCGGCACTCGGTCCCAATCACGGTGGCGCCCAGCAGCTGCACAAAAGGCTCGATCATCGTGTCCGCCGCCACCGTGACCTCGGTATCGATCACGCAGGTCTCAGGCCGGAAGATCGTCACGCCCGCCGCCATCAACCGGCGCGCCGTCGCAGCCCGCATCGCCGTGTCCAGGTGCATCATCTCCGCGATCGTGTTCGCGCCCAGCACCTCGTCCACGCTTTTGGCCTGCACCGCCACCACGCGTTCGCCGTCCGCCACTAGCATCGCCGCCACATCCGTCAGGTAATACTCGCCATGCGCATTGTTGGTCGAAAGGGAATCGAGCTTGCCAAACAGCGCCGCGGTCCGAAAGCAGTAGATCCCCGAGTTGATCTCAGGTGCCCCAAGCTGCTCCGGCCTCAGTGACTTCTGCTCGACGATCGCCGCAATCGTGGTCGCGCCGGGCGTGGTCCGCAGCACACGCCCATAGCCCGTCGGGTCCGGCGGAACGGCCGTCAGAATCGTCATTGCCGCGCCTTCCCGCAGGTGTACCTCGCAGATCGATTCAATCGTCTCCGGTCGAATCAGCGGC
>CAXTFS010000167.1:0-7442 GCA_964243395.1 uncultured Acidobacteriaceae bacterium
GCCCACGCAGGATCGCGATGGTGTCTTCGACATTCGGCTCCCGCACGTAGACGATCTGGAAACGCCGCTCCAGCGCCGCATCCTTCTCGATGTACTTGCGATACTCATTCAGCGTGGTGGCGCCAATCGCGCGCAGATCGCCGCGTGCCAGTGCCGGCTTCAACATGTTGGAGGCATCGATCGCACCTTCCGCCGCGCCCGCACCGACCAGCGTGTGCAGCTCGTCGATGAACAGAATGATCTGCCCGTTCGACTCCTCGATCTCTTTCAGTACCGCCTTCAGCCGCTCCTCGAACTCGCCACGGAACTTCGCTCCGGCGAGCATCGATCCCAGGTCCAGCGAGATCACCCGCTTGTCCCGCAGGATCTCCGGCACGTCGCCCATGAAAATCCGTCGCGCCAGGCCTTCCACGATGGCCGTCTTGCCCACGCCCGGCTCGCCGATCAGCACCGGATTGTTCTTCGTCCGCCGCGCCAGCACCTGCACCACGCGACGAATCTCCTCATCGCGCCCAATCACCGGATCCAGCTTGCCGCGCCGCGCCAGCTCGGTCAGGTCCTTGGCATACTTCGCCAGCGCCTGGAACTTGCCCTCAGGGTTCTGGTCCGTCACCCGCTGGCTGCCACGCACCGCCTGTAAGGCCTTCAGAATCGCCTTGTAGTCCGCGCCGTGCGCCGCCAGCGCCTGCGCCACCGGCTCACTCTTCAGCGCCGCCAGCGCGAGCAGCAGGTGCTCGGTCGAAACGTACTCATCCTTGAAGTTCTCAGCCTCTTTAAAGGCACCATCCAGCACCTTCGCCATCGCCTGGCTCAAACCCGGCTGCCCATTCGCGCCACCCACCTTGGGCAGCTTTGCCAGGGCGCTGTTCAACTCCGCCGCCAACGCCTTCACCGGCACGCCCACCTTCTCCAGCACCGGCAGAACGACGCCTTCCTTGTCCTCCAACAACGCCGCCAGCAGGTGCAGGGGCAGCACCTCCGGATTGCCATGCTCGCCAGCCAGCCCCACCGCGCTCTGCACGGCTTCGGCGGACTTCACCGTCAACTTGTCCCACTTGATCGCCATAACCCACTCCCCGCTCCCGCCCGTAAATGGGCGAGGCTTACCATCTATTCGACGCCCTTGAGCTCAACAGGATGCGAAGATGTGATGGCAACGGACTCACATCATATCCTTGCGCCGCTCCTGAGCTTCTCTGGAATCATGACCCCTTGTCATCCCGCAGCAAAGCTAGGGGTCCGCTTCACCCACCACCGAACTTCCGGACGCCCAGCGTCACCCCGGTATCCTGAGCAGGCAGCAATCCCTGCCCCAGCTGAAGGATGTCCCGTGAACAAGAACCTGCTCCCCATTGAAGCCATCGCCGCCAAGCTGGACCTCCTCGAGGATCTGTATGAGAAGCGTAGCCCGGTCAGCGCCAAGCTCAGTCTCGATCTGCTGCACGACAGGCGCTTCCGCCGCGACGGCAAGCTGGTGCTGGTTACCGCGACCACGCCCACAGTCTCCGGCGAAGGCAAAACCGTCACCTCGATCGGCCTGGTGCAGGGCTTGGAACGAATCGGCAAACGCGCCGTGCTCTCCTCGCGCGAGCCGTCGCTCGGCCCGGTGTTCGGCATGAAGGGCGGTGCGGCCGGCGGTGGGCGCTCGCAGGTGGAACCTGCCGAAAAGATCAACCTGCACTTCCATGGCGACTTCCACGCCATCACCTCCGCCCACAACCTGCTGGCCGCGCTGATCGACTCGCATATGTTTCACGGCAATGAGCTGGACCTCGACCCAAACGGCATCACGTGGCCGCGCACGCTGGACATGAACGACCGCGCCCTGCGCAGCATCGTCGTGAGCGTAACGGCCCCGGACAAGCGGCAGCGCGACGGCAGCAACCGGCCCAGCGGCTTCCTGATCACCGCGGCTTCGGAGATCATGGCGATCCTCGCCCTGGCCTCGGACCGCGAGGACCTGCGCGCCCGCCTGGCACGCATCGTGATCGGGCAAAATCGTGCGGGCGATCCCGTGCGGGCGGCGGACCTGAACGCCACCGGACCCATGATGGCCCTGCTCAGCGAAGCCTTTCTGCCCAACCTGGTGCAGACCACCGAGGGCACGCCGGCGATGGTGCACTGCGGTCCGTTCGCCAACATCGCCCATGGGACCAGCTCCGTCGTCTCGCAAAAGATGGGCATGCGAATGGCCGATTACGTCGTGAACGAGACGGGCTTCGCCTCCGACCTGGGCTTTGAAAAGTACATGGACCTGGTCAGCCCGCTCTCCGGCATCCAGCCTTCCGCGGCAGTGCTGGTCACCACGGTGCAGAGCGTCCGGCAGCAGGGCGAGGGCGACCTCCAGCGGGGCTCGGCGAATCTCGAAAAGCACATCAGCATCGTGCGCAGCTTCGGTCTGCCGGTGGTGGTAGCCATCAATCGCTTTCCGAACGACACCGAAACGGAGCTCGATACGCTGCGCACCTTCTGCGAAGAACGCGGCGCAGCCTTCGCCCTGTCCGAGGCCTACGCGAAGGGTGGCGAGGGAGCCATGGCGCTCGCGCAAAAGGTCGTCGCGGCGATCGAGGCGAACCCGGCACCCAGGCTCACAACCACCTACGCGGCAGGGGATTCCACGATCAATAAGATCACCGCGGTCGCGCAGCGGATCTACGGCGCGGATGGCATCGAGTTGAGCGATCTTGCGAAGGAGAACCTGGCTCGCTTCACGCGCTGGGGCTTCGGCGATCTGCCCGTCTGCATCGCCAAAACACAGTACTCGCTCTCCGACGACCCCAAGCGCCCCGGCGCGCCCACCGGCTGGACGCTCCACGTCACCGACATCGCCCTCTCGGCCGGCGCAGGATTCCTTGTCGTCATCTCGGGCGCCATGATGCTGATGCCCGGTCTGCCCAAGGTCTCCCGCGCGCTCGGCATCGACGTCGACGAACAGGGCGAAATCACCGGCATGCAATAGCCGCGCGCTGCTTAACCCTGCAGGATGGGACTCAACTGCGGCGCGCCGATCTTTGCGCAGGCCACCTGGTTGCGTCCGCCGAGCTTGGCTTCGTACAGCGCTGCATCCGCCAGCCGTACCAGATCGGTGGACGGCTGATCGGGCATCGGCACCAGGGCCGCTACGCCCAGACTGACCGTCTGCACGCCGATCGGGCTGCACGGATGCGGCAGTCCGCGCTGCACGACCGCGATCCGTATCGTCTCCGCGACTTGCAGCGCCTGCGCCATGTCCATTCCCGGCAGGGGTACCGCGAACTCCTCGCCCCCGAAGCGGGCCGCCGTCGGGCGCCGGTTTCCCAGCGCATCGGCAATCGCGCCGGCGATGCAGCGCAGGCACTCGTCGCCGCGCAGATGACCGTGCAGGTCGTTGTACTGCTTGAACAGATCGGCATCGATCAGCAGCAGGGCCAGCGATCGTCGGTTCAGCTGGGCCTGCTCCCAATCCCGCGCCAGGCGCAGGTTGAAGGCACGGCGATTGGCCAGGCCAGTCAGCTCATCGGCATGCGCCAGATCGCGGTAGCGGGCCTCGCTGGCCCCAAGCGAATCCTTTAACGCATCCTTCTCCTCCAGCAGCGCGGCAACGGGAAACATGGTGAAGATCGCCACGGCGACAAAGATCTGCGCGATGACGATGCGGTGCAGCAGCATGTGCTCGCCTGCGATCAGCATCAGCGGTCCGTGGCCCTTCACCGTAAAGCCGATCGCCATGAGCGAAACGACCACGATGCTCAGCACGGTTCCCGGGAAGCCCAGACGAAACGCCACCAGCAGCAGCGCCGGAAACAGCAGGAAGATCAAGGGATCCCCGCTGTGCGTGAACACCAGAACGGTCGCCAGGGCAGGCGCCGCCAGCACCAGCAGGGTGTGCCCGACGTGCTCGCGGCGAAGGATCGCGAAGAACGCCGGCCGCTGCGCCATGATGATCGGCGGCGCCAGGATGGCCATGCCCAGCAGATCGCCCAGGTACCAGGTGCGGAACATCTGCCACCACGGTCCTCCCGGCAGCAGGAGGGTGGTCCACGACGCGCCCAGGGCACTGGTCAGCGCGGTGGCGCCTACGACCGAGACCAGCAGAAATCCAAGCAGTGACCGGCGTTTGGCGAGATCGAACGGCCAGCCGAACAGCAGCGTCAGCAACACGGCCGAGGCAATGACCTCGACGGAGTTCGCCACCGACACGCCGATCGCCACGCGGAACGGATCGCCGTAGACCATGTCGGCCAGCGTGTCGGCCGTGAGACCCACGAGGAAGTAGGCCAGCCATCGTCGCGGCGGCTGGGTGATCAGCAGCCCAAATACAACCGCGTTCGAGATCCAGATCGTCGCGACCCCATCCGACTGCCGCGACAATACGATACCCGCCCACGAGCAAACCGCCGCAAACAGAAGGACAGCCGCCAGGCGCAGCAGCGCGGCACGCCCCCACGTCGCCCGCGACCAGCCTTGCCCCAGAATCTCCTGCAGCAAAACGTGGAACTTTATTCGCACCGGCTGCCCCGGCGAGATCGACGCAAGCCTTCCCGCGGGTCCGGAATCGGCCGTCATCTCGCCGGCCTCGCGCTGGTTGCCTATCCACATAAGAGCGAACCCATTCTCCACGTCCTGCAAAGCACCTTTTCCAGCTGTCCTTGTTTTCTTGTCGTTCTTCTTCTCTTGTTGTTCTTCCTTTTTTTGCTGTCATTCCCGAAGGAAACCTGCTTTCCTGCCTCTTGCTGCACATACTAGCGGTCTTCCCAAACAGCATTACGTCACAAATTCCTGGGGAGACCACCTTAGCAACGGTCCTGGGATTGTGCCTGAAGAGACCAGCTCCGTCCCGGAACCGCATTCACCACGGGCTCTCCGCCGCACCGTCCCTGTCCTTCATCCAACCACCCATGGCGGCGCAACGGTTCGGCAAGCTGTACTTCCTCTTCGACCGCGACCACGGCCCAACCGACAGCCTCGTGCCGCGCTGGCTGTTTCTGCGCGCCCTCGGCCTGGTGTACTTCTCGGCCTTCTTTGCACTCTTCTTCCAGATCCTCGGACTGATCGGCTCGGGCGGCATCCTGCCCGTCCACGATCTGTTGGCCGCCGTACGTCCGTTGGGCGGGCAGCGCTTCAGGCTGGTGCCCTCGCTGTTCTGGTGGCACAGCTCTGACCATGCCCTTGTGGTCTTCGTATGGGTCGGCCTGATCACGTCAGTCCTCGCAGTCGCGAATATCCTGCCCCGGGCTGCGTTGCTGGTCTGCTGGCTCTGCTTCCTCAGCTTCGTCGTGACCGCGCAGGACTTCTCGCAGTACCAGTCCGACGGCATGCTGCTCGAAGCCGGGTTCCTCGCGCTCTTCATCGCCCCGGCCGGCTTCCGTCCTGGCTGGGGCCGCCGATCCCTCGCCTCCCGTGCCGCCATCTTTCTTCTGCTGTGGGAGTGGTTCCGGATCTACTTCGAATCCGGCGTCGTCAAGCTCTCCAGCGGCGACCCCACCTGGCGCAATCTCACCGCGATGTACGAGTACTACCAAAATGGCCCGCTGCCCACCTGGGTCGGCTGGTACCTGCAGCACCTGCCGTTCTGGTTCCACCGGCTGACCGCCGCGGCCACGCTCGTCTTGGAGCTCCTGCTTGTTTTCCTGGCGTTTCTGCCACGCCGCTGGCGCATCGCCTGCTTCGTCGTCGTCTCGTTCTGGCAGATCGGTGTGATCGCCACCGCCAACTACGCCTTCCTCAACTACCTTGTCCTGATCCTCGGCATCCCCCTGCTCGACGACCGCGCCCTGATCCGCTTCGTGCCGGCTGGCTGGCGCACCGGCCTGACACCCGGCTCAACAGCGAACCTGCTCCACGCCGATGACCTGCCTCCAGCCGACAGCGCCGCGCAACCCTCCGCCCTCCGCCAGTTCCTGGCGAAGCGGCGACTTATTGCGGAGCACGGCACCGTGCTATCAGCACCACCAACACAGCAAGCACCGCAAGCACAACCGCAAGTGCTTCCTCCACCCTCTGCGAGACCTGGCCTGCACCGCCATCCGCGCGAGGTGATCCGCGCACTCCGCATCGCCCTCACCGCCGTGAGTCTTACCTGGATCGCCTACGCCACCCTCGTGCCCCTGCTGGCCATGTTCTGGCCCTCGGTCCCATTGCCACGCGCCCCTCTCGCGGCCATTGAACCGTTCCGGGTCGCCAACAGCTACGGCCTCTTCGCCAACATGACCCCGCACCGCTTCGAGATCGAGTTCCAGGGCTCGGATGACGGCGTCACCTGGACCGCCTACCCCTTCCGCTACAAGCCCCAGGACGTCAACACGCGCCCCCGCATCTACGCGCCCTACCAGCCGCGCTTCGACTGGAATCTATGGTTCGCCTCCTTGACCACGTGGCAACAGGCACCGATCGTGCCGCGCACCGAGATCCGCCTGCTGGAAGGCAGCGCGCAAACGTTGGGCCTCTTCGCCGGCAATCCATTTCCCCGGCATCCGCCGCGGTTTGTTCGCGCCGTTCTGTGGCAGTATTGGTTTTCGACATCGGCAACGAAGCGCGCCGATGGTGCCTGGTGGCGTCGCGAGCTTCTCGGCACCTATGCTCCAACCATCACGCGCCAACCCGATGGCAAGTACGCTGCGGTTGCCGTACCTGACCTGGATGGGCCACCTGAGGGAAAATAGAGGAACACATCGCAATGCCGCACGTCGTGGAGGACAGGTTGAGCAAGCAGTGGCTGGGAGTAGCTAGACGTCGCATGGTGCGAAACATCCTTGTGCCGGGCGCACTGCTGATCGCGCTTGCGCCACTGTCCATCGCACAGACGGCGACGGCGGTCCCCAAGCTCGAGCTCAGCGCCCTCACCGGCGTCTGGTACGAGATCGCCAGCGTGCCCACCAAGTTCGACAAGCACTGCGTTGGCGATGTCACCGTCATGTTCGCGCTTGGAGACAAGCCGCGATCCTTCCAGATGGGCACCTTCTGCAAGGTCAAGGGCGGCAACTTCGACGAGTCAGACGACACCGGCAAGACGGACAAGGACGGCAGCGGCAAGCTCAAGCTGAGCTACTTCGTGCTGCTTTCGAAGAAGTACTGGGTGCTGGCCCAGGGCGCCAACAACAGCTGGGCGCTGATCGGCACACCCAATCACAAGAAGCTCGTCATCCTGTCCCGAACCCCCACACTGCCCGCCCAGACCTACACGGAGATACAAAGCCAGGCCGCGGCACAGGGGTTCAAGACAGACAGGATCGCAAAGCTGCCGCAGGGCAACTAGGCCCGCACAACTAGGCCCGCACAACCCTGCCCTACAACCCCTTCCACCTAGCGGGGAGCCTCTACCACCGGCAGTTCCACAAAGCTCGCCTCCTTTGAGTCTTTGGCCGAGTGGTACACCCGGTCGGTCGCCCGCTTGTACTCCGAAGGCTGCGCGAAGAAGATATTCGGCACAAACGTCTGCGGGTTGCGGTCGTACAGCGGAAACC
>CAXTFS010000168.1:0-7437 GCA_964243395.1 uncultured Acidobacteriaceae bacterium
GCCTAGAGGAATGACCGTCTAGAACAAAATTCGGCTTACGAGCCGCCTGCACACAGAACTTTGCGCCGTTTTCGGACAACGGCAACGGTGCCGACTGCCACCTTCGTGGAAGGGCGTCTTCGGTGAGACCGACATAGGCTTGGGGCAGTCCACGATGCATCCCCCGGCCCGCAATTGTCGGCGCTTCCTCCCCCGTGCCTGTGCCGGGATCGCTGCCGCTCTCCCCCTGCTGCTGAGCGGCTGCGGGGTAGGAGCGGTGAGCACCTCCGGTGGGGCTCCGCTGATGCTGAGCGGCCACGTGCATGGAGGCATCCAGCCGATTACGGGCGCTGCGATCTCCCTCTTCGCGGTGGGAACGGGCGGCAATGGATCTGCAGCGGTCAATCTGCTGACGACGCCGGTAACGACGGACAACACCGGCAGCTTCAGCATCGTCGGGGACTACACCTGCCCCTCGGCTGGCCGGCAGGTGTACCTGGTGGCGCACGGCGGCAATCCGGGCTTCGAAAACAACGTGAACAACGCTGCGCTAACCCTGATGAGCCCTCTGGGCAGTTGCGGCTTACTGAATCCCGGCAGCACCGTGGAACTGAATGAGGTCTCCACCGTTGCGGCTGTGTACGCGCTGGCTCCGTTCATGACGGCGTATGACCACGTCGGAGCGAGTGCGAGCAACGTTGCGGGAATCGGAAACGCGTTTCTGAACGCGCAGCTGCTGGTGAACCCTGCTACAGGCCTGGCGCCGACGCTGCCGTCTAACCTCACAATCCAGACGGGCAAGCTGTATGCGCTGGCGGACGTCCTGGTGCCATGTGTGAACTCGGATGGCGGCGCCGAGGCCTGCGGACCGCTGTTTGCTGCCGCGACCCCGAGTGGAGGCACCGCGCCGACCGACGTCGTGAGCGCGCTGCTCTACCTCGTGCAGCATCCAGGAAACAACGTGGCGGCTGTTTTTAGCTGCATCGGGGCCGTTCCACCGTTTCCGACGTCACTCACCGCGCCACCGCATGACTGGACGATGAATTTGCAGGTAACCGGCGGCGGTCTGAACCAGCCCACGGCGCTGGGCGTGGACCAGTTTGGCAACGTGTGGGCGACGAACACCGGGGCCACCTCTGCGACGAGCGGTCTGGTGGCGTTTTCGCCGGGGGGAACACCGTTTCCGGGCACGCCGTTCGGGGCGGGGCTGCAGATCGATTCCTACGGGCTCACGCTCGACCGGAACGGCGACGTCTGGGTCACGAGCGACGACAACAATCCCAACGGCAACAGCACGGGCAGCGTGGCCAAGTTCCACGGAGCGGGCTCGAGTACGCCGGGTGCCCTGATTGCGCAGTATTCCGATCCGACGATCTCCTATCCGCGCTCGCTGGCGGCTGACCCGGCCCCGCCCGCCTCGGATCCCGGGGGCGGCGGCACGATTGCTATCGGCAACTATGAGCCCGGATCGGCCACAGTGTATGACCTCAATGGGCAGTTCGTACGCACGGTGGGGCTGGGCTACGCGAGCTTTCCCATCGATGTCAGCTCCGACGGCGCTGGGGGGGTCTGGTTGGCCGATGAAGGTGGAAGCGATGTGCTCCACGCCCCTCTGGGTGGGCAACTGGATCTGGTAAACGGCTGCTGCAACCAGGCGCAATCGGTGAAGCTGGACCGGCACGGCAATGTGTGGGTGGCCAACTACGGCCGGGCGAATGGCGCCTTCACGTTCAGCGAGATCTCCCCCACGGGCGCCGTGCTGCTGAACCAGCAAACAGCACCGGGGCTCTACACCCCGGGCACGGGCGCGGTAGATGCGGGCGGTCAGTTTTGGATCCCGAACTACTACGCGGGAACGTTCAACGTTGTCGCCGGCAACGACAACGCCGCGCCAGCGGGAACGCCGCTTTCCCCGATCGCCCTGGGCGCGGACGCCGGCATCTCCGAGGCCTACATGCTGGTGACGGATGCGAGTGGCAATCTGTGGGTGTCGGACGCCGGCAGGAACGAGCTGACGATGTTCTTCGGTTTGGCGACGCCGACCGTTACCCCGGCCGGACCCCGGCCGTCAGCACCGTAAAGACCGATCACGGCTAGCTACATCTTTTCCTTCAGACCGGCGCCTATCAGAAAGCGATTCATCGGAAAACTGGTCGCAAATCCGCAGATCATCGCAATCTGCATCATGAGCCAGTAACGCGGATCCCACGGGGTCAGATGGTGTGGCGCCGGGAAGAGCTTGAAATACACCAGCGCCATGAACAGGTACATGCCGACCTGGAAGGCGAGGATAGAGAGGGTATCCGCCTTCACCGCCGCGAGGATGGCACGGCCGGCACTCAGATCGGGACGCATGGGCTTGATGGCGAAGTACTGAAACACGATGCCGAGCGCCCACGCCGCAAGAAAGTCGAGCGTGTATTCGGCCCACAAGATCGATCCGAACAGTGTGAGGCCAGCCGCTGCAATGGCGAACTCGGTCCCAACATCCGCGATTATGCATCCCGCGCCACAGTGACTTGTGCCCAGTGCTACCTGCGTGACGGTAGGGGCGGAGTTTTTATCCTTGCTCCTCGCACTACCCATGCCGTCAGCCTTCTTCGCCGAGGACGGCTTTTCTGCACGGCCCAAGGTGAAGTAAGCCCAAACCGCAAAGACGCTGAAGTAGAGCGCGGTGACGGGCCACACCACGTTCATGACGGCCATCCGCTGCGGCCGGCGCACCTCGTCGGCCGCAATCAGCAACGCGCAGGCAAACGCTACACCAATCGAGAGCCAGGCAATCACAGTCAGGGTCACAGCAGGGGTCTCCAGGCACGTCGGATGCGTCCGAGGAGCTTCCGGTGCGTCTGGGAGACGTGCCGTCCGTCTAAGAGGATGAGGTCTGGAGGGTGGGGTTCGGATGCGGGTGACGCGCGTAGCACGCACCAAACAGGGGGGCGGGCGAAGATTGGGGCAGAGGGTCTGGGGTGCGGTGCTGACGGGGTTCTGCCTGCTTTCCCCGCTGGGGGCAGCGACGACCGGGGCAGGCGGTGCGCCGTTTGAGATCCTCACGCACCGCATGGATGTGGATGTGGACGGCGCACCCAATGCCTATGGCCCGGATGGCAGCCATGCCCTCGATTCGCATGCGCATGCGCATTACCGCGGTTGGAAGAACGCCGAAATTGTGGGCTACCTGACCGAAGACGACCATCCGAACGTGCCGGTGCGGCAGGGCCCGCGGGCCCCCTATCCCGGGCTGTATATCTCACAGACGGCGTTCACGGATCCTGCACGAGCCGACGAGAAGGATGTTCACCGGTACGTGGACGCGACGTGCATCAGCTACGTGGTGCTGGGAACGGCCGCACGGAGCCGGGGGGCGCGGCTGGGTGATTTTGTGGCGGTTTACTCGCGTGCGACGCATCGCAGCGTCTATGGAATCGTCGGCGACTCGGGCAATCCCTCCGGCGACGAGGGATCACTGCACCTGATGCAGGCGCTGGGGTACCCGTTTCGGGACGGCCGCCACGATGCGGTGGACGGACGCGAGGTCGTAATCCGCTTCTTTCCGCACTCCAATCCCGAGAACCAGTTTTTTCGATCGCAGACGTCGCTCGATGCGGCTGCCGAGAGCCGCGGCTTGAGCCGTGACTTCGCGGCCAGCCCATTGGCGCACGCTGGGCATCCAAAGCGGTAGACCGCGACCTGCACGCTGCACCGGTCCCCGAGGTGATATGGAGTTCCGACAGCTGGGCCGTTCCGGCCTCAAAGTTCCCGAGTTGTGTTTTGGTACAGGCACCTTTGGTGCCGGCAATGAGTTTTTCAAGGCCTGGGGCGAGACCTCACAGGATGAAGCGCGCAAGCTGATCGACGTGTGCATGGACGCGGGCTGCAATTTCTTCGATACGGCCGATATTTACTCCGATGGTGCCAGCGAAACGATGCTGGGCGGAGCCATTGCCCACCTGAAGCGCGAAGAGGTTTTGCTATCGACGAAGGCGACCTTTCGCTTTGGGAGAGGGCCGAACGATGTCGGCAGCTCGCGCTACCACCTGATTCAGGCGCTCGAAGGCTCGCTGCAGCGACTGAAGACCGACTACATCGACATCTACCATCTGCACGCTTTCGACGCGCTGACGCCCGTGGAGGAGACGCTGAACACGCTGGACAAGATGGTGCGTGAGGGAAAGGTGCGCTACATTGCGTGTTCGAACTTTTCGGGCTGGCACCTGATGAAGTCCTTGAGCGTGAGCGAGCGTTACGGCTGGGCACGATATGTGGGCCACCAGGTGTATTACTCGCTGATCGGGCGCGACTATGAGTGGGAGTTGATGCCGTTGGCCGAGGACCAGGGCGTGGGCGCGCTGGTGTGGTCGCCGCTGGGCTGGGGACGCCTGACCGGCAAGATCCGGCGTGGACAGCCGCTGCCGGAGACCAGCCGTTTGCACAAGGCCGCGGATGGCGGACCCAAGATGCCGGACGAGTACCTCTACAAGGTCGTCGACGCGCTGGACGAGGTCGCGAAGGAGACCGGCAAGACCGTGCCGCAGATCGCGTTGAACTGGCTGCTGCGGAAGCCCACGGTCGCGACGCTGGTTATTGGCGCGCGCAACGAAGAGCAGTTGCGGGCGAACCTTGAGGCGGTCGGCTGGAAGCTCACGCCGGAGCAGGTAGCCAGGCTCGATGCTGCCAGCGAGGTGCAGCTCGCGTATCCGTACTGGCACCAGACGCAGTTTGCGGAGCGCAATCCGTTTCCGGTGCCGCAGCCCAAGCAGGCGTAACGGTGCGAGGCTCCGGGCGGGGTTCGGACCCGCCCTGGTGCTGCAGCACAAGAGGATCTACGTGACCGTGGAAGCGCTGCGCATCGGCACGGCCGGGTGGAATGTGCCGTTTGCGCATGCAGCCCGCGTGCCGGCGGAAGGTTCGCACCTGGAACGGTATGCCGCCGCGCTGAACTGCGTGGAGATCAACTCCACGTTCTACCGGCCACACCGGGCGAGCACGTTTGCGCGCTGGGCGGCCGTGACACCGGTTGGTTTCCGCTTTGCGGTCAAGGCTCCCAAAGCCATTACGCATACAAAAAAGCTGGTGGGCTGCGGTGGGGAGCTGGTGGCGTTTTTTGCCTCGCTGCAGCCGTTGGGCGAGAAGCTGGGGCCGGTGCTTCTACAACTACCGCCGAAGCTGGCCTTCGACGAAGGAACGGCGTTTGAGTTCTTCACCACGCTGCGCGAGGTGCACCGGGGTGCGGTGGTGCTGGAGCCGCGACATTTTTCGTGGTTTGTCCCACCCGTGGAGCAGATGCTGCGAGGCTTTGCGGTAGCGCGAGCGGCAGCAGATCCGGCCAAGGGTGCTCCCGCAGCGAGCACGCCGGGTGGCTGGGCGGGGCTGCGCTACTGGCGTCTGCATGGCTCGCCGCGGACGTACTGGTCGGCGTACAACGAAGAATCTCTGCAGGAGTTGGCGAGGGCGGTCCGAGCTGAACGAGCCGAGATCTGGATCGTTTTCGATAATACGGCGCAGGGCCATGCGTTCCCGAATGCGCTGGAGTTAAAGGCGCTGACGGCGCGAGCAGATTAGGCCATTTGGTTAGTGACCGGCGCTGGCGGCGGCGTTCTTTGGCGGTTTGGGGATGAAAAGCAGCAACGGCAACATCGCGGCGCAGAACAGGGTGAGGTAGCGGATGATGTCGATGTAGGCAAGGGTTGCGGCCTGGGCGTGCATCTGGTTGTAGATGAAGGCCTGGGCCTGGTGAATGGCTCCCTGCGAGGCGCCGCCGAATGCACCGCCCGTGGCTCCCTTGCCGTTGAAGCCCTTGAAGCTGCCCGCCAGGGCCTGCACCTGGCGTGCAAAGGCCGGGTTGGTGGGTACCATGTTGCGGGCCATCGAGTTTTCGTGCGCCTGCGAACGTCGCACCAGCAGCGTCGCCATGAAGGCCGTGCCGCAGGAGCCGCCGATATTGCGCGCCAGATTGGTCAGGCCGGAGACATCGTTGTTCTCGCTTTGTTTCACGCCGACATAGGCAAGCGTGTTGATCGGGATGAACAGAAAGGCCAGGCCGGATGCCTGAAAGGCGCGCATCAGCACAAGCTCCCCGTAGCTGACCCCAAGGTTGATCTTGGCCATGTAGACCAGGCTGAGCGTCAGCATGCCGAAGCCAAAGAAGAGCAGCTTACGGGGATCGACCTTGCCCGACAGGACGCCCACCACGGGCATCATCGCCATCATCATGAAGCCGGCGGGCGAGAGCACCAGACCGGCGAGTTCCGCGGTATACCCAAGCAGCGTCTGCACAAACTGCGGGATCAGGATGGTGGTGCCGTAGAGCGAGAAACCCAGGACAAACATCAGGATGAAGGAGATGGCGAACGATCTTCGTGTGAACAGTGTGAGGTTCAGCAGGGGCCGGTTGCCCTCGCGCAGCTGTTTGAGCTCCCACCAGATGAGCGTGACAAAGGCCACCACCATCGCGGTGGTGAAGAACACGATCAGGTGCGAGGAGAACCAGTCGTCTTCCTGACCCTTGTCGAGGATGAACTCGAGCGAGCCGAAGGTGATGCCGACCAGCGCAAAGCCGAGCAGGTCAAGCCGGATGCCGCCGCGCTGCGAGCGTGCCACCTCTTCCTTCACGTAGGGCGGATCTTCCACGATGCGCGAGGTAAGGAACAGCGAGAGCAGGCAGATGGGGATGTTGAGGAAAAAGATCCAGCGCCAGTCGAAGTTGTCCGTAATGTAGCCGCCCAGCGTGGGCCCGATGGCGGGCGCAACCACGACGGCGAGGCCGTACATGGCAAAGGCCTGGCCGCGTTTCTCGGGGGGAAAGGTGTCGGCAAGAATGGCCTGTTCGCTGGGCGCGAGACCGCCGCCGCCGATGCCCTGCAAAATGCGGAAAAAGACGAGCAGCGGCAGGGTCGGGGCCAGGCCGCACATCGCAGACGAAATCCCAAAAAGTGCGACACAGATCATGTAAAACTTTTTGCGGCCGATAAACGTGGTCATGTACGCGCCGGCCGGCAAAATGACCGCATTCGCCACCAGATAAGCCGTGAGCACCCAGGTCGCCTCGTCCTGCGTGGCACCCAGGCCACCCGCAATATGCGGCAGGGCCACGTTGGCGATGGAGGAGTCCAGCACCTCCATAAACGTGGCAAGCGTGACCGTCATGGCAACGATCCACGGGTTCACCCTCGGTCTCCAGGGTTGGGCAGCCGTCATCGTGACGGGCATGTCTGCGGTTGCTGCGGCCATAAGTTCTCTTCAGATTCTAGGCAATCGGCGGCTGATGCAAAATGATGCCGGGGTTGCGGCTTCATCACACCAAAGTGGCTGGTCTTCGCGTCGCCGCTCTCCGGGGCCTGCCGGAAAGGGACCCAAGGTGCTAGGCTGATGCTTTGCGACAGGCGTCCTGCGGAGACCTATCCCGCCCGGGCACCGTCCAAGCCACAGCAAGGGAGCACGATGAACGCGGATCTGGAA
>CAXTFS010000169.1:0-7420 GCA_964243395.1 uncultured Acidobacteriaceae bacterium
CTACAATCAGGAAGATGGCGGCGGAACAACGGAACGCACAAGACGATCGCCATAACAAGGCACCCGCGACGGCCGCCACCAACGGAGCCGGCATGGATGCGTCCAAGACTGCGGGAACGGGCACCGCGGCAGACAGCACTGCGGCGGCAAACGCGCAACGGCCGGGCATGGACGATGATGTCGTCGGCAAGGCCTATGACAGTCGCCTGATGCGGCGCCTGCTGCGGTACCTGTCACCCTACAAACTCCAGGCAGCGGTCTCCGCGGTTGCCATTCTGATCAAGTCCGGCTCGGATGTTGCCGGACCCTACTTCGTGAAGGTCGCGGTCGACAACTACCTTGCCCCGACCGCAGGCAGGCACTCCTGGCTCGCGCGCCATCTGAGCACCGACCCGATCCAGGGCGTGACACAGCTCGGCATGCTCTACCTGGGCGCGCTGATTCTCAGCTTTGCGCTGGAGTTCGTGCAGACCTACCTGATGCAGTGGACCGGTCAGAAGATCATGTTCGACATGCGCTCGGAGATCTTTCGCCATCTTCAGCGCATGCATGTGGCCTTCTTTGATCGCAATCCTGTCGGCCGCCTCGTCACCCGCGTCACCTCTGACGTCGACGCGCTGAACGAGATGTTCACCTCCGGCGTGCTCGCCATCTTTGAGGACGTGTTTGCGCTCGCGTACATCATCGCGATCATGCTTTCGATGAGCTGGCCGCTGGCCTTGCTCACATTGGCTGTGGTGCCGTTGATTGTCTATGCAACGCACCTGTTTCGCGTTCATGTGCGCGACAGCTACCGCCGTCAACGTGCCGCCACGGCCCGCATCAATGCCTTCACGCAGGAGTACGTCTCCGGCATGAGCGTCGTGCAGCTCTTTAATCGTGAGACGCGCGCCTTTAACGACTTCCGCGCGATCAATGACGAGAACAAGCTCGCCTGGACCGATGCCATCTTCGCCTATGCGCTCTACTATCCAGTGGTCGAGCTGCTCAGCTCCGTGGCGATCGCGCTTGTGCTTTGGCAGGGTGGTCGCGCTGTCCTGAACGGCGAGCACATGCAGTGGATCTCGCGCCACGCCTATGTGCTCCCCGGGGGAACGGCGGTACACACCAGCGTCTTCGGTGTGGTCACGATCGGTGTGCTGATTGCCTTTATCCAGTACGCGCAGCGCTTCTTCCGGCCCATCCAGGACCTGTCGGACAAATACAACATTCTGCAGGCTGCCATGGCCGCGTCCGAGCGCGTCTTCAAGCTGCTCGACACGGAACCCGAGCTGCCAGCCGCTGCCCTGCCGACGGCTGGTGATGGCTCCGGCCGCATCGAGTTCCGCGATGTCTGGTTCACCTATGCGCACCTCAACGCTGAGCAGACCGCTGCACTCGCCGATATTGCACCCTCTGGCAGTAACGGCTCAGCCACTCGCAAGCTGCCGCCCATGCTGGAAGCGGTGGATTGGATCCTGCGCGGGGTCAGCTTCACCGTGGAACCTGACACCACGGCCGCGATCGTGGGCCACACCGGCGCGGGTAAAACTACGCTGACCGCGCTGATGATGCGCTTCTACGACGTGCAGGCCGGTCAGGTCCTGATCGACGGCATCGATGTCCGTGCGCAGGATCTGACCAGGCTGCGGCGGCGCTTCGGCGTGGTGCTGCAGGATCCCTTTCTCTTCTCCGGCACCATTGCGCAGAACATCCGTCTAGGATCTGCCTGGATCACGGACGATGAGGTAGCCAACGCCGCCGAAGAGGTCAACGTCGGCGACTTCATCCGCACCCTGCCGGGCGGCTTCGCCGAGCCCGTGCTGGAGCGCGGTTCGACGCTCTCCACCGGCCAGAAGCAGCTCATCAGCTTTGCCCGTGCGCTGGCGCATCAGCCCGGCATCCTCATCCTCGATGAGGCCACCAGCTCGGTCGACACCGATACCGAGCTACGCGTCCGCGCGGCATTGGAGCGCATGATCACCGGCCGCACCAGCGTGCTGATCGCGCACCGCCTCTCGACGATCCAGCGTGCCGACACCATCCTCGTCATGCACAAGGGCAAGCTGCGTGAACAGGGGACGCACCAGGAGCTGCTCGCCATGCACGGCCTCTACTACAAGCTGTACCAGCTGCAGTACCGGGATCAGGAACTCGGCACGCCGCTTGGCGAGAGTGCGCTCGCCTAGGCTTTCCCGGTCGCTTCCGCTAAGGCCACCATTCACGGACCCGGATCCCTCGCCTCCCCCCAAACATCGACTCAACAGAAAGAAAGCCCCCTCTCAAGGAGGGGGCTTTCTTAATTGCCTGACCTGAGCTGCAGTCGAAGCCTTGACCTACAGTCGTGGCCTAGCGGTGACTGCCACCACCCGCCGAGGCGGATCCACTGCTCATTGAGGAGCCACTGCTCATCGAAGGTCCACTGCTGATGGAGCCGTGCGAGGGAGTGGCAGACACAGGCGAGTTCCCAAGGGCCGTGCTACGGCCTACGCTCATCGACGAGATAGCTGATCCGGTATAGGAGGACCCAGCCGGGGAGGAGTAGGCGGTGGCGGTGGAGACGCCGTGACGCCCGGCTGAGACCGACTCCGAGTGCAGACGCCCAAAGGTCTCACGCGGCACGCCAAGGCCAGCCGAGTCGCGGCGGAAGGTGAAGTTTTCGGGCGAGGACGGACCGGAGACGACCAGCGGCCGGGTGTTGACCGGGATCAACGTCGCACGGCTCTGCGCGGGCGGTATCGGGATGCGGGGGTGCATCGACTTCTCGGTGATCCGGGTCACGGCAGCCATGTTCTGCACGCCGTACCACTGCCCACCCGGCGACCATCCCCAGCCGCTTGCGCCGCACTGCTGCCAGGAGCCGCTGTGGAACGGCTGCCATCCCCACGGGTAGGGCGAGACCCAGGAGTAGCCAGCACCCGGATAAAGCGCCCAGGCTCCATTCGCGAAGGGGTCCCAGGCCGCGCTGGCGAAGTAAGGCCGCCACAGATTGCCGCAGCCGCCAGCGCTCGAGAACTGACCGTAGTAGTTCAGATCGTTGACGCCGTACAGCCCCGCGCCGCTGCTGGCACCGGCCAGCGCAGAGACGTTCTTGTGGTAATCCTGCTGGGTCTTGTCCCAGCCGTCGAACGGCTCTTCCTCCGTCTTTGTCATCAGCGTGGGTGCTGTCTGGCTGGACGGATCGAAGCGGAGCGTCTGCTTCTTCAGCAGGGCTGCACTACCGCCGGGCCGTTCTACCTGCGCTTCGCCCGCAAACACGGCCAGACTTGCTTGGGTACCCGTGGTCAGGCGGAGGCTGGTTCCCGGATACAGCGAGATCTTCGCATCGCCGTCCACGAGATTAAAGACGTTCTCCCTGGTCTTCGCCAGGCTCACGTAGGCCGTTCCGTTTACTACATTGACCGTCGAGACGGTGGAGCCAGAGGCGGTACGTCCCAGCTGGTCGAAGTCGATCTGCGTGTGTGGGATGAGGCGAAGTGAGCTGTTGTCTTCAAACTCAATCTCCGCCACACCTTCGCCCGTGCGCAGCTTCGCACCCTTGATCACCGGCATGTTGGCGATGGCCGGCTCAAACCCGCGGCCCGTGCCACGATCCATCTGCACCGTGCCGCGCACCAGGCTGAGCCGCACGATGCGCACGTTGGACACGATCAGCGGGTCGGCCTGTAAACCGGGAGCGGTCCCCGGCTGTTCAGCCCCCGGCATCTCCGGTTGAACGGTGGTTGTTCCCGCTGCCGTCTGCGCCAGCGAAGCGATGCCGGGGAAAAGCAGGGCGATGGTGGCCGCCATAGCGATCGATGTGGGTTTCATGATGCCCTCTGCGAATGAGAGATCTCCGCCACTCGCGCACGCGGTCTGGAATAACGCTATAGGGATGTGCCAAATCTCAGACGGCGAACGGCGCACCAGTGTCGACAGTTGCGCACAATACTAGCGCATAAAGATGATGCTGGCTGCTTATCTTCGGCGTGGTCCGCGCCCGATCAAACTTTCGCCGCCAGGGCGGTTCCGTTCGCAGCGCGGGCGGCCATGGGCGCCAACGGGGCGCGCGTCAAATGGCGCGCTTTTCGGCGGCGTCGCAGAGCTTGGCCACTCGTTTCTCCCGCGCCTCCGGCGACTGGTAGTAGAAAACCGCCATCAGTTCGGTGCGACGTTGCGCCGGCGTCATCCTCTCCCAGCCGGCGCGTGCCTTTGGCCGGGCACGAAAGGCGCGCTCGATGACGGGTGGCAGTTCCACTTCGCCCTCCATGGCACCCAGGAGGCGTTCCGCGGTCTGTTCGGCCCGGTGCAGGCGCGCTTCGGGGCCCTTCACCCCGGCGATCCACTTGCCGAGCTCGCGCCGCATGTACTCACTCAGTGAGCCGTACCAGGCGCGCAGGCCCTCCGCCTCGTCCAGCAGGGCGTCGAGCTCCTCCGGCAGCTCCGCCGGCCGCTCCTCGAGGTCCGGCTCAAGCTCGAAGTCGGCCGCCCCACCGAGAGCTACCGCGCCTTCGCGCTGCATCGCCCGGTTCACGAGCAGGTAGAAGCGTCCGGCGTTGTCGGCCCCGGTCTCCGGAAATAACGAGGTGCGGAACGGGAATCCATTCACCGTTCCACGCACCCGCAACCGGATAGTGGTCGGCCAGACCTTCTCCGGCGCAAAGGGAACACGCGCAATCGTCCAGCCAAGAGCCCGGTCGCCCCGCTCCAGCACGGCCCGGAACCTTTGCGTATGCGGCATGGCACTCCTTCCCGAGGCGGGCAGCGTCCCTCCCTTCTACACTGGTAGCCATCGTCTCGCCACTCAAACCGCGCCTTTTTCTCTCTGCCGGGGAGGCCTCGGGAGACGCCTACGGCGCAGCCCTCATCCAGCTGCTGCGCCGTCATCTGCCCACCGCAACCTTCACCGGCCTGGGCGGACCGGCCATGGAGGCGGCAGGACAGCAGCGGGTCGTTCGCGCAGAGGACGTCGCGGTCATGGGCGTTACAGAGATCCTGCGCCACGTGCCGCGGATCTACGCGCACTACCGCCGCCTGGTGCGCTCGATCGCCGCTGGACCTCCGGATGTTGCGGTGCTGATTGACTTTCCCGACGTGAACTTCCGGCTGGCGCGCCACCTCCGGCGAGCCGGCGTGCCCGTGCTATGGTTTGTGAGCCCGCAGCTGTGGGCCTGGAAACGCGGCCGGCTGCGTTGGGTGCAGGAGCGCGTCGACCGCATGCTGGTCATCTTCCCCTTCGAAGAGCGCTTCTATCGCGAGCGCGGGGTGGACGCCGAGTTTGTGGGGCATCCGCTGGCGGAATTGCCGCTGCCTGCCAGCACCCGGGCCGAGTACGCCGAGGCCAACGACCTGAACCCGGAGAAGACCTGGATTGCCCTGCTGCCGGGTAGCCGCTGGAAGGAGGTCCGCGCCAACCTCCCTGCCCTGCATGAGCTGGCAATGAGCGACCTGATCGCGACTGCCGCGGCGCGTACCCTGTTTGACGACACCGGGCTGCACACCCCGGTTGATCCCGCAGCCCACACACACTATGAATTTCTGCTGCCGGTCGCCTCCACCATTCGCGAAGCAGATCTGCGGGCCTTCATCGAGCGGCTGAACCGCGATCATCTGCGCTACTGGGGTCCGGAGGCGCGCAGCTTGCGGCTTACCCTTGTCCCCGATGCCCGCGAGGCGCTGCACCACGCCCGGGCTTCGGTGGTGGCCAGCGGCACCGCAACG
The DNA here is from genome assembly GCA_964243395.1 of uncultured Acidobacteriaceae bacterium. Lineage (GTDB taxonomy): Bacteria > Acidobacteriota > Terriglobia > Terriglobales > Acidobacteriaceae > Granulicella. The sequence goes on from CAXTFS010000169.1 coordinate 5,680, forward strand.
GTACAGGCGGCGATGATCGGCAATCCCTTCCTTGTGGTCTACCGGGTCTCCGCGCTGACCTTTGCCGCGGCAAGAAAGCTCGTCGAGTACCCCCGGGAATTTCCGCCTTTGCGCGATCTCTCGGGAAACCTGGCTGTCGCGATGGTGAACCTGATCGCCGGCAAACGGGTCGTGCCCGAGCTGCTGCAGGACCGCTTTACCGCCGAAAATGTTGCAGGGGAGCTGGCACCGCTGCTGGCCGACAGCCCCGAGCGCGAGCGGCAGATCCTGGCGCTGGCCGAGGTGCGACGACGGCTGCTGACCACTGACAAACCCGGCCAGACCGCCATCGAACGCGTCGCCACGGCCGTGCTGGAGCTGCTTTCGCAGCCACGCGTGGAGGTAAGTCCGATCGCACCCCCCGAACGTCTAACATAAGGAGCACGCATTCGAGCCGCAGTGGCCCCACCTGGTCGTGGGCGTGCTCTGGATGCAGTTAAGACGCGCTCAAGGGTCTCTCATCGCATGCGCCTTCGTCTCTCAATCCTGTGTTTGCCCCTGCTCGCATGGCTGACGGCGACGTCTGCCCAGGCCGCGCCACCCGCCCGCGCGCAGATCGACGTGATCAGCTACGTCATTCACGCTGATCTCAGCCCGGCGGACGGCAAACTGACTGCAACGGCCGCGGTGACGTTTACGGCGCTGCAGGACCTGAACACCGTCAGCTTTGGCCTGAACAATGGTCTGCAGGTGACGAAGCTCACCGATGGCGCCACCAACGTTCCGTTCGAGCGGAACGCGGCCGATTCCACGCTGCGCATCAGCCCGGCGACGGCGATCCCCAAAGGGGCCACGGCGACCTGGACCTTCACCTACGCTGGCACGCCTACCGTGGAGACGAGTCCCGTCGACGGCATCAACTTCCTCCAGGTCGCCGATCCGGTCAGCATCCTGCTGTACCCAGGACGCTGGTTCCCGATGAGCGGCCTCTTCACGGACCGCTTTACCGCCGAGATCCACGTGACCGTGCCCGCGGGCGAGCGCGCCATCGGCAGTGGCTTCGGTGGCGAGCACAAGGTAGCCGGTAACCGGACTGAGTATGTCTTTAACTGGGCGAAGTCGGGCTTTCCGGGCACAATCATTGCCGGCAAGTTCCTGCAGGCGGTCAGCGCGCCGGACGCCCCCAACGTGCACGTCTTTGTGACTGACGCGAACAAGGCCAAGGCGCAGGACATGGCCGTCACCACGGCCCGCATCTTCGAGTACCTGACCAACCAGTTTGGCGGGGCCGAATCGCCCACCATCAACGTGGTAGAGTTACCGGCTGCTTCGGTTTCTGCGGCCTGGGCCCCGGAGATCGTCGCCGTACGCCCGGAGCGCGCCACGCCCCGCCTGCTCGCCAACACGGTCGCGCACCAGTGGTGGGGTTCGGAGGTCTCGCCGGCCACGCTGAACGACGCCTGGATCACCAATGGCATGAGCCGCTACGCGGAATTGATGTACCTGGAAGAGGCCAACGGCAAGCAGGCGCTGCAGACCGCCATCACCGACACCGAGGCGGCCGCGCTCGCCTATGACACCGAGCCCCTGACCACACTCGGCCGCATCGACCCGTACTCCCCGCAGTTCCAGAACATGACGCTCGACAAGGGCGCGATGGTCTTCCACATGCTCCGCTGGGAGATGGGCGACGACAAATTCAATGCTTTCCTCAAGTCCCTCCTCTCCCAGAACATCGACAAAAGCATTCGCACTACCGATG
>CAXTFS010000170.1:0-7388 GCA_964243395.1 uncultured Acidobacteriaceae bacterium
GCTCATTCATCATGAAGAGGTCATGGAGATCGGAGCCCGCATGGCGACGCAGTTTACGGCGTTGCTTCAGGCCCTGATCCCGCAGATCGCAGGCACTCTCGCGCGATGAAGACCGGGCGATACACTCAAGGTGTGAGCCAGTCTGAACAGCTCAGCTTTCCTGGACGCCCCATCATTGTGGGCATCGCAGGCTGTTCCGGCTCAGGCAAGACGACCCTGGCGCGCGAACTCGCGGGCCAGCTGGACGCTACCCTGTTTCCGCTGGATCTCTACTATCGCGACCTCTCGCAATTCCCGCTGGACTCCCGCGAGCAACGCAACTTCGATCATCCGGACTCACTCGAAAGTGAGCTCTTCATCGAGCACATCCGGGGCTTGTCCGAAGGTCACGCGATCCAACGCCCAGTCTATGATTTCGCGACCCACTCGCGTATCGCGGGAGCCTTTCAGGTCGTCTCGCCGGAACGCTTCATCGTGGTAGAAGGCATCCTTGCGCTGCACTTCGCGGAGTTGAACGAGCTGTACTCCTTCAGTATTTACGTGGATGCACCGGACGATGTTTGCCTTACGCGCCGCATTCATCGCGACATGCGGGAACGTGGCCGCACCGAGGCTTCCGTCCGCGACCAGTACACGTCTGCCGTTCGGCCCATGGCCGATCTTTACGTCGTTCCTTCCCAGAAGGTCGCGACGCTGACCGTGTCCGGCTGCGAGTCGCTCGACTGGTCTGTAGAGGAAGCGTTGTGCGCGCTGCGTGCACGTGGACTCTGGCGCTAAAGAGCGAACGGCAGAGCCAAAGCCCTGCCGTTTGTGTCAGCGTGCCTCAGAACTATGCGGTCACTGGTTCCAGCTTCTCTGCAAACGCTTTGCCCGTGCGTGCCGCGGCCGCGTTCTTGTGAAACGCATAGCCGGCGATCAGCGGAAACGCGATCGTCGCCTCCGAGTACACCATCTGCTCGTGGGTGAGATCGACCTTGCCCCAGCTCGACGCTTCCTTCAACGTTGATCCGGACAAGGCACCGTCCCGTGCATCGGCAACTGTGATCTGGATCGCGTACTTGTGCATCGAAGCCTCGACGCCAAGGATGTCCGCGGCCACCACAATATCCTGCGCAAAATTCTTCGGTACACCGCCGCCGATCATCAGCAGACCCGTGGTCGGGTTCTGAATCTTGAACTGCGTCAGCTCGTAGAAGTCCTTTACCGAATCGATGGAGACATGCGGCTTGCCCTGGCGAGCGTGCTGGTGCGCCACCAGGCCAAAACCTGCTGAGCAGTCCGAAAACGCCGGCACAAAGATGGGCACGTTTTTCTCGTAGGCGGCAAGGGTGATCGAATCAGCGTTGCCGTTCGCGGGTGTACGTCCTTCTCGCTCAAGATACGCACCCATCTCGCGGATGAACTCACGCGAGCTATACGGACGGGGCTCGAGCGAGTTGGCAATCTTCTCCGTCGTTTCGTCGCAGACCCGCAGTTCTTCCTCGTCGATAAAGGTGTCGTAAATGCGATCGATCATCAGCTCGCGCAGCTCGGCATCGCCGCCGCCATACTTGTACTCTTCCCCGGCCACGTAGTGGCGAAAGCCGAGCGCTTCAAAGAAGTCCTGGTCGACAATGTTCGCGCCGGTCGACACGATCGCATCCACCATGTTGTGACGAATCAGGTCGACGATGACCTTCTGCAGGCCCGCCGAAATCAGCGAACCGGCAAGGCAGAGGATGACACCACACTCGGTATCCCGCAGCATCATCTCGTAGATCGAAGCGGCGCGTGCCAGATCACGCGAACTGTAGGCGAGCGTGGCCATGGCATCGACCAGCGGCACGACGTTGTGCACGGTGATGTCGATGTGTTGAATTTGCGTATTGAGTAGTTCCTGTTTGGTCGCCATAAGAGCCCCAGTTTATCGCGTTCCGGGCGGCGAACACGGCTCTTCACCGTCTATTGATCGGTCAAGCAACAAGGGGCCCGGGGAAATGCCGAGCCCCTCACACGCTAGCGCACGAAGGCTTCAACGGCCGCGTCGAACTTCGCGGGCTGGTCGTACATGATGAAGTGCCGCGAATCGTCTACCCGGACCAGCTTCACGTTCGGCATCGGCTTGTACTGGCCCTGGTACACCGCATCCACCTTGGCCGGATCGGGGCCCTGCAGACTGGCGTCGTACGGGTAGAGCAGAAGCGTTGGCACCTTGATGGTCGCCACGTCGCCGCGCAGGTCAGTCGTCATGTCCTCGGCCATCGACTCGGCGAAGACGCCCCGGTCACTCGCGAGCGAACTTGCCGTCGCCACCTGCTGCATCTCGGGGTTTTTGACCATGTTGGCGATGCTTTGCTGCGTCATGGCCTTGAACTGCGCGTCCGTCGCACCGGCCATCTGCGTCTTGATACCGTCGGCGATAGGCTTTGCTGTTTCCGCCGTCGCGGCCGGGTTGTAGAGCGCGGTGAGAAACGGCAGCGAGTCGACGATGACGATCTTCTGCGCATCGGCCGGGTATTTGTCCACCAACATCAGCGTCAGTAAACCACCCATGGAGTGGCCGATCACCACCGGGTGCATGCCCGTCGCAGTGATGTAGCTGTGCAATTCATCCACCACGCCCGGAAGGATGTTGCCGGCCGCATTCATTCCGGCGGGCTGGCCGTCAAAGCCGTTCAATTGCACAAGATGCAGCCGGAAGTTCGGCGCCAGCTTCGCCGCCTCGGCGTTCCAGACGCCGCGCCCGCTTCCCAGGCCGGGGATCAGAAGCATGTCGGGCTTGCCGGCCGTGCCGGCGTCGATGACCGTAAAGCGCGTGGGCATAAAGGGGCTGGGCGTCTGGCTGACGAGCCGAATGCCCCCAAGCACCAGAGCAACAACGGTAAGTGTGCGGAACGCGCGAGAGACGAAGGTGAGCATCACAAGATCCTTTCGGAGCCCTGTTTCGGGGCGAGCTGGGCCTAGCATCGCGCAGGACGCGGTGCGATCGGCAGTGGTGGTTGTCAGGATTTGGAGGTGACGTCTGTCACCCACCCTCCGTGCTGGACCTAGGCTGTGCCCAGGCTGTCGTCAAAGATCTGTTCGATTGGGAGCGCCAAAAGCCGCGCGATCCGAAACGCCAGGGGCAGCGAAGGATCGTATTTTCCGGTCTCAATCGCGTTGACGCTCTGGCGCGAGACCTCCAGCTTTTCGGCCAGAAATGCCTGCGACCAGCCACGCTCCGCACGAAGCTCCCGCAACCGATTATTCACCGTCAGGCACCCGGTTGCGCAGTCGCTGCACCAGCTGCGTGACGGCCATGCCGACGCAAAAGATCAAGAACGCCACGAAGGGCGGCAACTCCGACGTCTTTGCAAAAGCCCGGATGAAGTCGTTCACGACCAGCGTCCCCAACAATGCCGCCGTCCCGACCAGGATCGCCTGCATCGCCATCAGACGCTGGTACTCGTCTTTTTCTTCCCGCAGGTAACGCCCCATGCGCGCTATGACACCGATGATCGGGATCGCTGGCACCACCGACCAGAAGTACAGGTAGAACTTCTCTGCGCCGTCGTGACGCACAAACCAGGACGAGCACAACAACACCATGACGTACGCAGCCATAAAGCGCATCATGTCCCGTTCGTACCGCTTTCTGGCCAAAGAACTCCCCTTGCAAAACATCGGACCACCCTCCACGTGCTAAGTGACAAGCAAGCCTTACGACAAGCAAACTTTACGACAAGCAAACTTGTCACGTCAAGGGTCCTTGTCACAAAAGTTGCATTCTCCAACCAGCTTTCAGCTAGGCTGAAGATCGTCATGAATGTGAACTTTGCCGAGCGGGCACACAATCACAATTGGAAGCTCGACCCGATCGTCCGGTCGCTGCTCGACACGGACTTCTACAAGCTGCTTATGCTGCAGTTTGTTTGGAAAAACTTCCCGCGCACGGCTGTAACCAGCGAAATCCACAACCGCACAACGCGTGTCAGGCTGGCCGAGCGCATCCCGGTGGCGGCGTTGCGGGAGCAGATGGAACATGTGCGCGGGCTGCGCTTTTTGCGCTCGGAACTGATCTGGCTCGCCGGCAACACGTTCTATGGCGTGCGGCACATCTTTGAGCCCGCCTTTCTGGACTGGCTGGAACACGGGTTCCGGCTCTCGCCCTTTGAGATCGAGGAGAGCCCGGACGGCGGCGGTCAGCTGGTCCTGCGCTTTCGCGGTCTCTGGACCGAGGTCACGATGTGGGAGGTGTACTCGCTGGCGATCGTCAGCGAGATGAAGACCCGCGCTGCTCTTGCCGAACTCAGCGAGCTGGAGTTGGACGTGCTTTACGCCCGGGCCAAGACGCGGCTGTGGAACAAGATCGAGCAGCTGCGCACCGTGGAAGGACTCCGCCTTTCGGACTTCGGGACACGCCGGCGCCACAGCTTTTTGTGGCAGGAGTACGCCGTGCAGGCGCTCGCGGCGTCACTCGGCGACCGGCTCACCGGCACCTCCAACACGGCGCTGGCCTACAAGCACAACCTGGAGGCGATCGGCACCAACGCGCATGAGCTGCCGATGGTGATGGCAGCGCTGGCCTCGCAGATCTCTGACGAGGCGCTGCGGGAATCGCAATACCGCGTGCTGGAACTGTGGCAGGGGAGCTACGGGGGCGAGCTGCTGATCATGCTGCCCGATACCTTCGGGAGCACGCAATTTCTGGAGCATGCCCCCGACTGGGTGGCCCACTGGACCGGCGAGCGGATCGACTCCAAGGATCCCGTCGAAGCAGGCGACGAATATATTGCCTGGCTGCAATCGCGTGGCGAAGATCCCCGGACCAAGCGCCTGATCGCCTCGGACGGCCTGGATGTGGACGACATCGTGCAGCTCCACGGCTACTTCAATCACCGGATCCGCTTTTCAGCCGGCTGGGGCACCCTGCTTACCAACGATTTCCGCGGCTGCCATCCGCGGGGCGAGGACACGCTGGCGCCCATCAGCCTGGTTTGCAAGATCACATCGGCCGATGGCGTGCCGACGGTGAAGCTGAGTGACAACCCGCGAAAGGCAACCGGACCCCCTCAGGAGATTGCGCGTTACCGCGAGGTCTTCGATTCTCCGGTGCTGGCGGAGCACCCGGTCCTCGTCTGAGGTGCGGGGCCTGCGCGGAGTTGGGAGTTGATCTGCGCGCAACCGGTCCGCCCGTATACTCAGCCCCATGTCGCTGATTCGCTCGCTGGGCCGGACCGTTGTCGCCTCCACCATGATCTCCCTCTTTGCCACGCAACCGGCCTGGGCCTGGGGCCGCGATGGACACATGATGATCAATCGGCTGGCAGTCGAGTACCTGCCAAGCGATGTCCCGGCCTTTTTGCGGAACGGCAGCTCCGTGGACACCATCGAGTACCTGGGCCCGGAGCCGGATCGATGGCGTGGCCAAGGGGAGCCTGAGCTTTCGAGCACCCAGGCCGCGGACCACTTTTTTGACTTGGAATGGGCCGACCTGGCCGGTGCCCCCTGCAGCACCGGCACACCTGGCTGCAGTCCCGATGGTCATCTGCTGCCGAAAAAACGCTACGACTTCGTCCGCGCCCTGGCGACGGCACAGGCCAAACACCCCGATCTGCCGTTGCAGCCCGACCAGGTCGGCATGCAGCCCTGGCAGGTGGAAGAGGTCTGGGAACGCCTCAAGTCGGACATGCGGGACTACCGCCATCTGGTCGCAACCAACGGCGACCTTGCTCCGGTTCAGACCATTATTCGTTTTGAGACCGGGTGGCTGGGCCACTATGTCGCGGATGGATCGCAGCCATTGCACGCCTCAATTAATTACAACGGCTGGGTGGAGAAGAGCAATCCACACGGCTACACGACCGAGCACGGCATTCACTCGCAATTTGAATCGGTCTATGTATCCGCCAACGTGAAAGCAGGCGATGTCGCTCCATTGGTGGCGGCTACCAAGCCTCGCGTAATCGACGACGAGTGGACCCAGTATCTCGAGTATCTGCACCGCTCCAATGCGCTCGTGGAACGGACCTACGAACTCGAAAAGGCGGGCGGCTTCACGGGCGCGGGAACGGCTGAGGGAAAGGCGTTTACCGAGGAGCGTCTCGCCGCGGGAGCCATCGAACTCCGGGACATGATCTTCTCGGCCTGGGTCCATTCAGCGGATCCCGTACCGGAGTATCACGGCCCGCAATAAAAGTTTGTCTTTTACCCATCCAAAGCGGTGGCTGTATCGTATGAGGGGCATGGCCTTCTTCCGTAAGTTACTTCGGGCCTCGAAAGTAACGTGCGTCTTCGCGTTCTCGCTCGCCGAGCTCGCGTTCACGAGACCCGCCTCTCGACGGGACCGGGCAGCCTGGCTGACGAAGTTCTGCCGGCGCGTCTTGACGGCTGCTGACGTCTCGTGGAAGGCGGTCGGTCCGGTCCCGCAGACAGGGGCCGTGGTGACCAACCACCTCACCTATGTCGACATCATCGTTCACGCCGCGCTGCGTCCTTGCGTCTTTGTGTCCGCCATCGAGATCCGGCACCTGCCGTTGATCGGCTGGATCAGCATGATGGCAGGAACGGTTTATGTTTCCCGTGGTGCGGGCGGGAGTGCCGCAAAGGCAGCAGGCGGCATGAGTGAAGGCTTTCGCGACGGTTTGCCTGTGGTTTTCTTCCCCGAAGGCGGCACCAGCGTGGGGGATGAGCCACTGATGCCCCTCCACACCGGCCTGCTCGCGATCGCCCTGGAAGAGGACGCACCCGTGACCGCCGGCTTTCTGCGGTACGCGGTCACCCCGGCCGACACGGCCGCCGGCAAGAGCACGCGCGACGACGTCCACTGGGGTACGCAGTCGCTTGCGGCCCACATCTGGAATTTCCTGGGGCTGCGATCCACGGGCGTCTCGCTGAGCTTTGCACCGGGTCCGATTGAGTTTTCAAGGGCGGCGTACGAAGACCGCAAGATCGCAGCCGAAGAGACACGTGAGGCCATCCTGAGTGTGGCGGCGGATCAGCGTGGATAATCTCGGTCGTACAACGAAGGTAACCATTATCGGTTCTACAGTTTCATCTTCATGCATTACTATTAGCTACCCTCTCCTATGATGACGGCCGCTCTCGCCCTCCTTTCGCTGCTGCTGCTCGCCGCTGTGACGTGTGTCACCGTAGCGTGGCAGAATCAGCGAAAAAGCCGCGGGGTGCTTCATGCGGAGATAGACCGTCTGACCCGCGAGATTGCCCAGTTCCGGCACGACCTCACCCAGCGCACAGAGCTCGATAACGTCAAGGATGAGTTCATCTCCACGGTCTCCCACGAGCTCCGGACCCCGCTGACCAGCATTCGGGGCGCGCTTGGCCTGCTCTCGGCCGGGTTGATGGGGAAAGTCGACGACCGGGCCGCCAATCTGCTCCGCATCGCCAGCACCAATACGGATCGTCTGGTG
>CAXTFS010000171.1:0-5665 GCA_964243395.1 uncultured Acidobacteriaceae bacterium
CCGAGTGCTGCCGGGCGCGCATGTGGAGCCGGACACCGTGCTGATGGACCTGGTCGACCCGGCGCTCGAACAGCAGGTGCTCGACGCCCAGCTGCAGCTGCAATCAGCCAAGGCAGATTTTGCCAACACGCGCGCCAAGCTCGAAAGCGACATGCTGTCGCAACGCGCGGGTGCGGCCACCGTGAGCGATGACCAGAAGCAGGCCCAGGTGCAGGCGCAGACCGACGGAGAGCTCTACAAGCTGGGCGTCATCAGCGGCTTGAGTTATAGCGCCAGCAAGGGCAAGGCCGATGAACTAAGGGAACGCGACGATCTGGAGCGGCAACGCCTGACCGTGAACGGCAAAACCATCGGCACGCAGATGGCCGTGCAGACCGCCAAGGTGCAGCAGGCCGAGGCGATGCTGGGGCTCAAGGAAAAGCAGCAGGCGGCACTGAGCGTGCGCGCGGGCATCGCGGGAGTGCTGGTCGATGTGCCCCACCAGGTGGGCGAGCATGTAGCGATGGGCACCACGCTGGCCAAGGTGGTGCAACCGGACCAGCTGAAGGCCTCGCTGAAGATCGCCGAAACGCAGGCGCGTGACATCCAGATCGGGCAACCGGCGGAGATCGACACGCACAACGGCATCATCGGCGGCCATGTCACGCGCATCGATCCGGCCGTGCAGAACGGCACGGTGACCGTGGATGTGTCGCTCGATGGGCCCTTGCCGCAAGGTGCAAGGCCGGACCTCTCCGTGGATGGCACAGTGGACCTGGATCGTATGAGCGATGTGGTCTATGTGGGCCGCCCCGCCTTTGGCAATGAGAACTCCACCATCAGCCTGTTTCGCGTTGGCCCCGATGGCAAAACGGCGACACGTGTGCCCGTCAAGGTGGGCCGTGCTTCGGTGAACAACATCCAGGTGCTCGCCGGCTTGAACCCCGGAGACACGGTGGTGCTCTCCGACATGTCCCGCTGGGATTCTGTCGACCGGGTCCGCCTGCAATAGACCGCCTGCAATAGACCGCCTGCAATTGACGTAGCTGGGCACGATGCCCGGAGTGACATGTAAGACGAAAGGAAGCTCACCCGATGTCGACGATACCGACCACGCGCCCGGACCTGATCACCATCGAGGGCCTCACCAAGATCTTCTTCACCGATGAGATTGAAACCCATGCGCTCTCCGGCGTGCACCTGACCATTGCGCGCGGCGAGTACGTCGCCATGTCGGGGCCATCCGGCTGTGGCAAGTCGACGCTGCTGTCGATCCTGGGTCTGCTGGATACCCCCACCGCGGGTCAATACACGCTCAACAACCGCGAGGTGGCGAACCTGAACTTTGCGGACCGGTCTCGTATTCGCAACCAGGAGATTGGGTTCATCTTCCAGAGCTTCAACCTGATCGGCGACCTCACCGTCTTTGAAAATGTTGAACTGCCCCTGACCTACCGTGCCGGCATGACCTCTGCGGAACGCAAGCAGCGTGTGGAGCATGCGCTGGAGCGCGTGCACATGGCGCACCGTCTGCGGCACTACCCGGCGCAGCTCTCCGGTGGTCAGCAACAGCGTGTCGCCGTGGCAAGGGCATTGGCCGGCGCGCCCTCCATCCTGCTGGCGGATGAGCCGACCGGCAACCTTGATTCGCGCAACGGCGAGGCGGTCATGCGGCTGCTTGCGGATTTGCACAGCGAGGGTGCAACGATCTGCATGGTGACACACGACCCTCGCTTTGCGGCCCATGCCGAGCGGCAGATTCATCTGTTCGACGGCAAGGTTGTGGCCGAAGGCGAACTGAACACGCTGCTCGCGCAAGCCGAAGCGGAGTACCGGGCGGGCGGCGAGGTGGCGCTCTGAGCGGGAGCACCCGTGCCGTTGAGGGGCGCACCGCACTCGCCCTAAGCCCATTCCACGCGCAATGAGTCACTGAGAAAGGAATGCTGCCATGCTCCAGACGCTTGTCTACGATCTTCGCTTTGCGTTGCGTTCGCTTCGTCGCGCGCCCGGCTTCGTTGCCCTCGTTGTGCTTACGCTTGCGGCGGGTATCGGACTCACGACCGCGATCGCCACGGTGACGGATTGCGTTCTGCTGCGGCCGCTCGGCTACCGCGACGCCGATCGCATCGCCGCACTGCGCACGCATACGCTGGACGTGAACAACACGTACAACAAGGTCGGCGGCGATGACTACAACGATTTGGCAGGCTCTGTCCCGGGCCTCGAGGCCACCGCGTTCTACGAGAGTGGCGATGCGGGCGTTCGGCTGGCGAGCGGCGCGGTGTATGAGCATGTCGCTGCCGTCAGTCCGCGCTTCATGGAGATCATGGGCATCGAGCCGCTGGCAGGAAGGCTGTTCCGCCCCGATGCAACGGAGGGTACCGAAGCCCTGGTGAGCGCCGCGTTCGCGCGACAGCACTTCGGCTCTGTGGGCGCCGCCCTCGGGCAAACGGTGGGGACCGATCGCATGCAGCGCACGGTGGTTGGTGTTACGCCGGATGGATTTTCATTTCCGGAGAACTCCGGCGTGTGGATGGAGACCGGGCCGCGACCTGAGATCGCAAGCCGCACCGCGTACAACCAGCGCGCGATCGGCAAGCGCCGCGAGGGTGTCTCCCTGGCGCTGCTGACCGAGCAGCTGAACACCCTCTCACGGCACCTGCAGGCGAGTGTGCCGGAAGACAGGCATAAGCAGCTGGAGGCCGTCTCGCTGCAGGAGCAGATCGTTGGGCGCATTCGGCCGACGTTTCACCTGCTGCTGGGTGCCGTTGCGGTGGTGCTGCTGATCGCCGGGATGAACATCGCGCACCTGCAGATTGTGCGCGGCGCACAACGGCTGCGTGCCGTGACAATCCGCACCGCACTGGGGGCGTCACGGGCCCGTATGGCTGCACAGGCACTGCTCGAAAGCGCGCTGCTGGCGTCCGCCGGCACGGTCGCAGGTGTGCTCCTTGCGGAACCCGCTTTGCGTTGGCTGCTGCGTCTGGCTCCGCCGGAGGTGCCTCGTCTTGCTGAGGTGCACCTGAGCAAGGAAGTTTTCCTGTTTGCCTTCCTGGTGAGCCTTCTGCTGATGAGCGTGGCGGCGGTGCTGCCGATCCTGCACTCGTGGCGCGTGGATCCAGCCTCGGCTCTGCGCAACGACAACGCGCGCGGCATGGAGAACCGGAGTGCCGGTAAGCTGCGCCGCGGCTTGCTTGTGGGCGAGGTGGCGCTCACATTGATGCTGGGCGTTGCGGCCGTGCCGCTGATGCGGCAGCTGCTGGCTGAATCGCGCACGGACCTCGGCTTTGCCGCCGACCATCTGCTGACGCTTGATGCGCACCGCACGGGCGTCGCTGCCATCGCCGATGCTCCGCCGGACGCCTCCGAGAAGGCGAAGTCAGCGGTGCTGGCGGCGGAGATCGCGGCTGCGCGAAGCTCCTTGACGAACCTGGATACGACTCTCAGTACGATCGGCGCCACGCCCGGGGTGACGGCTGTTGGGGCGATTGTCGGCGCGCCGATGGGCTTCGACGGCTCGGATGTGGGGTACGCCATTCGCGGCCGTCAGGTCTTCGATCCCGTGGTCAACCAACTCCCCTACGCGGACATTCGCCCGGTGACGCCTGCGCTGTTCGCAACGATGCGCATGCCGGTGCTGCGCGGCCGGGGCTTTGCTGCGGCGGACCGGCTGTTTGCTCCGTCGGTCGTGATGATCAACGCGGCGCTCGCGCGGCAGCAGTTCCCTGGGCAGAATCCGATCGGCAAGCAGATTATGTGCGGGTACGACGTCGATGCGAGCTGGTGGACGGTTGTTGGTGTGGTCGGCGATATCCATGCCGATTCTCCCGGCTCCGCGCCGTATCCCACCCTGTACGTACCGGTAGCGCAGCACCCGCGCAGTGCGGGCGATCTGCAGATCATGGTGCGTACCGCCGCTGAGCCTTCGGCGATGGCGGATACCCTGCGAAGGCTGCTGAAGGCGCGCTTTCCGGATCTCGCCATCCAGACCTCCACCATGACCGCAAGCATCGCAGAGGCGCAGCAGATGAAGCGCTTTCGTGCGGTCCTCTTCGGCAGCTTTGCGGGGGTCTCCCTGCTGCTTGCCGTCGTGGGCATGTATGGGATCACGGCGTACTCGGTTGCGCAACGGCGGTTTGAGTTCGGTCTGCGCCTCGCGGTTGGTGCGACCCGCACGCAGCTGTTGGTCGGGGTTCTCCGCGGCGCACTGGGCACCGCGTCGATCGGCACCGCCCTGGGTCTGCTGCTGGCCACCGGCTTCACACGAGTCCTGGGCAGCGCGCTCGGCCAGTTGCCTGCCTCCGACCCGCTGGCCTACGTGTATGCCAGCGCAGCGGTGCTTTGCCTAGCCGGTTGCGCTGCCTGGGTGCCTGCCCGCCGCGCCGCAGCGGCACAACCGATGCAGGTACTGCGCTATGAGTAAGCGCCCGGCAACACAGGAGGGGTGCCGTCGATGAACACACTCTGGAAAGACCTTCGCTTCGCTGTGCGTTCGCTTCGCCGCGCTCCCGGGTTTGCATTGGGTGTGATCGTTGTTCTGGCGCTCGGGGTTGGTGCGAACACGGCCATGTTCACCGTGGTGCGCGCCACGCTGTTGCAGCCGCTCGGCTATGCGCACCCGGCGGACCTCCTTTCGCTGGCGACCGCCAATGCGAAGGGCGGACCTGCATGGACGTTTCTGCCCGACGTTCTTGCGTGGCAGTCGCGCAGCCACACGCTGCAGTCGCTGGCCTACTACGCTGTCGACAGCGTCATGCTGAACGGTGGCAGGGGTGACGCGGAGGCGATCGCAGTCGCCGGCAGTGCCCAGCTGTTCTCGACGCTCGGGACGCGGCCCGTGCTTGGCCGCAGCTTTACGGCAGCGGAGCAGGTGCCCGGCCGCGGGGCCGTGGTAGTCTTGAGCCACGCGGTGTGGCAAAGCCAGTTCGGTGCGGATCCGCATGTGCTCGGCCGCACGATCCGCATTGATGACACGCCATATGCCGTGATTGGGGTCATGCCGAAGGGCTTCGCCTTTCCGGCCGGCGAGAACGGCGCACCGCAGGTTTGGAGGCCGGCGACTCCGGACGCCGCGTCGTCCTTACGCGACATGAACACGGCGAACTACGCCGTCATCGCTCGTCGAAATGCGGGTGTGGCGATGACCGATGTCAGCGCGGAGCTTAGCGCGATGCAAACGGGACTGGCACCGCTCTATGTGAGCAGCTCAGTGGTGTCGACCTTTGTGCCCTCCAGCGTCCAAGCATCCGGCTATCGCGCAGGCCTGTTTGCCGAGCAGCGGAAAGCGACCCTGGCGCTGATGGCGGCTGTTGGTTTGCTCTGGCTCATTGCCTGCGCCGATGTGATCAGTCTGCATCTCGCGCGAGCCGCCGCACGGCAACGCGATGCAGCTTTGCGCTTTGCGCTGGGCGCCACACGCTGGCATCTTGTGCGACAGACGCTTACGGAGGCATCCCTGCTTAGCCTCTGCGGTGGCGTCGTAGGACTGGGGTTGTCGCAGGCCACGCTGACCGTTTTCCAGCATCGGTTAACCCAGAGTTTTGGCCAGGAACTCACGCCGCGGCCGGATGCGGTCGTGCTCGGCGCCTTGCTCGCCCTGTGTCTTGTAAGCGCCCTGGTCTTCAGCATCGTTCCAGCCCTCTTCTCGTTGTCGCGGAGTTCGCCTGACGGGTCGCTGCACAACGGG
>CAXTFS010000171.1:5765-7385 GCA_964243395.1 uncultured Acidobacteriaceae bacterium
GGCACCGGCCGTCGCCAGCACCGGGTGCAACGGGTCCTCGTCGTGAGTGAGCTCGCTTTGACGCTCTGTCTTCTGGTGGGCTGTGGCCTGTTGTTGCGGACGGTGTTTGCGCTGCGTCAGGTGCCTCTGGGCTTCCGCACGGAGCACGTGTTTGTCATCAACCCAAAGCTGCCCTTTGCAAAGTACAAGAACCTTGATCCGAATGCCCAAGTCTATAAGCCGCTCTCGGCGCGGCTGCGCGCACTGCCCGGGGTGCAAGCGCTTGCCATCACGAGTGTGGCTCCGCTCTCTGGACGCTTCAACGTGACATTCAACCTCGCCATCGACGGCGACGCGACCAAGTCCGGGAAGGTGCAGGAGAGGCCCAGCATCAGTGCTGTCCTGCGAGCGTCAGGGCCTGATCTGCAGCGCATCCTTGGCTTCCGCATGCTGCAGGGTCGCTTCTTCAACGCATCCGACACGGCGCTATCGCAACCGGTTGCTGTGGTGAACCGGGCGTTCGCCAGGCTGTACACGCCCGATGGCGGCGACATCAGCCACTTCCAGTTTGGCGGTAAAGATCGCAAGTTCCGCGTGATCGGCGTCACGGATGACTTCCATCAATCCGGCATCGCGCAGCCCGCGCAACCGGAGATCGATCTCAACGCGGGGCAGCTGCGGTCTGACGACATGTTCTACCAACCAACGCTGAAAGCCCACGCCGAAATCATCCTGCGGTCGACGCGCGATCCACAGAGTCTCTTACCCGAGCTGCACCGAGCCTTGGCTGAGATCAATCCAGACCTGGCCGAAGCCCAGATACAGACCATGGACCAGATCGTGGACGACTCCATCGGCAGCCAGCTGCTGGCGGCGCACCTGCTGGAGGTCCTCGGCGGACTGGCCCTGCTGGTGGCCCTGACGGGTCTGTACAGCCTTCTTACTTACCTGGTGACGCTGCGCACACGCGAGATGGGCGTACGGCTCGCGCTGGGCGCACAGCGCGGCGACGTGGTCGCCCTGGTGTTACGCGGCGCTGTGGGTCTGCTGGTCACCGGCTCGCTGGTGGGCCTGGGTCTCAGCTTGCTCGGAGCGCGGTTGCTCGGCCGTTTTCTCTACGGCCTACACGCGGATGATCTCAGCACGTTTCTTGGCGCGACCGTGGCTCTGCTGTGCATCGGTGTGCTGGCGGCCTGGCTGCCGGCACGGCATGCGGCATCGATTGAACCCACAGAAGCGTTGCGTGCCCAGTGAGGAAAACCATGGCAACAGGGATGCGGAACATTGCCCAGGACCTGCGTTTCGCGTTGCGTCAGCTGCGGCGCTCACCCGGATTTGCGGTGGCGGCTGTGCTGACGCTGGCGTTGGGCATCGGGGCGAATACGGCCATGTTCTCCCTGTTGGATCAGGCGCTGCTGCGCTCGCTGCCGGTGCGCGATCCGCAGCAACTGGCGGTGCTGCGCGGCACCGGATCGGTGTGGGAGGGGCACAGCTCCAGTTGGGGAACGGGTGATGAAGACGCTTCGTTCTCCTACCCGATGTATCGCGATCTTCGCGATCACGACGGAGCCTTCGCGGGCCTGATGGCGACGAGCCCCGCGGGGGCCGATGTTGTGCGTGGCAACTACGCCCGCGTTGTGG
>CAXTFS010000172.1:0-7383 GCA_964243395.1 uncultured Acidobacteriaceae bacterium
CTTTTCGTCTTCCTGCGAGCAGGAAGAAGAAAAGCGAGCGGTCCGGGCTGGCCAACGCTACGATCCGGCTACGGCTGACGGCGGTACGGCTCTTCTACGACCACCTGATCGAGGAAGGCTTTCGGCGAGATAATCCTGTCGGGTGTGGTCGGTACACGCAGAGTGGAGGCTTCGGAGGTGCTCGTCCACGTGCTCTTGTGCCACGCTTTACCTCCCTGCCCTGGATTCCTGCCGATGCCGATTGGCGGCACCTGCTTCAGACCGCCAGGTCTGAGCCGCTTCGCAACAGAGTCATGCTCGCCCTGGCTTACGATGCGGGGCTTCGTCGTGAGGAGCTCTGCCTGCTCAGCACCGGGGATATCGATCCGGCTCATCGCCTACTGACCATACGAGCAGAAACAACCAAGTCACGTAGAGGCCGGGTGGTCCCATATTCCGAAGCGGCTGGCAGCTTGCTCGCCGCTTACCTCGCGCACAGGAGAACCCTCACCCGGGCACGAGGACTGCTGTTCATCTCAGAGTCCCGCCGCAACCCAGGCGGTCCGCTTTCCTTTTGGACCTGGTCCAAAGTCGTGCACTCGCTTGCGGAGCGTACCGGCCTGCCTCAGCTGAGCACTCACACTTTTCGGCATCTTTGCCTCACTGACCTCGCTCGCGCTGGGTGGGAACTGCACGAGATCGCCAACTTTGCCGGCCACCGAAACACCAGCACCACACTGATCTACATCCACCTCAGCGGCCGAGAGCTGGCCGTCAAGATTGCGAAGGCGTCACTCCACACGGCACGGATGGCTGAAGCAGCGGAGGTTCTCCAATGATCGATGTTCTAGGCTATGACCGTACTCATGTGCTCTCTGCGAATGAGTTCCATCACATGCAGACTCTGGTCACCCGCTTTCAGGAAGGTGGCAAGGGATGGCACAAGGAGGCCAGACCTGCTCTCCAACGGCTGCTACACCCGCTTGAAGACGTTCTTGACCATCTTGGAGCGGTGAACACCATCAAGCGCAAGTACACCATCAGGACCACAGTCATCTGCCTGCTGATACGAGCGATGGTGCGGCAGGAACAGGCCTTCTGGGCGTTCTCGACTGACACTTGGTTTGAACTACTGGGGACTGACTACTATGCCTACGTCCGCGTTCACGGGGTCACAGCAAACGCAAGGCAACAGCTTATCGCCGTGGCGTACCTCTTATGTAAGCGTCACGGGAGTACCGTCTCGACTGCGGCGGTCGGCGTAGGCCGTTCCTTTGAGGGGGGGCCTGTGGAAGTTGCTGAGCCGATCGTGCGGAGCCGGAGGGACCGTCAGTTCCGGACGGTGGAAGAGAAGCGGTTGATTGTGGAAGCGACGCGCAGGGCCGGTGTTTCGGTTGCGGCCGTGGCTCAGGCGCATGGAGTGAACGCCAACCAGGTGTTCTACTGGCGCAAGCTATACAACGCAGGGCAGCTTGAGTCCAAGGAGCCTTCTCCTGGGCACGACATGGACCCGGCTCGCGTCTGCTTGCTGCCGGTCGCCGTTGAGGAGGAGCGGCCTCAGGAACTCGTCCGAGAGTGCAAGGCAGACCAGCGAACCTCCAGCTGCTCTTCTGAACGCTCGATCGAGTTGACGCTTCCACGAGGGCAGGTGTGCATCGCGGGCGCGGTCGATGCCGGAACCCTGCGCATGGTGTTGCGGTGTCTGCTGGCATGATCTCTCCTCCGGCGAACACGCAGATATGGATTGCGGCAGGCGTGACGGACATGCGCCGCGGCTTCACCGGGCTGAGCGCGCTGGTGCAGACGGCGCTCGAACAGGCCCCGCTCTCCGGTCATGTGTTTGCCTTTCGTGGCCGGCGCGGCGATCTGATCAAGCTGCTCTGGTTCGATGGCGATGGTCTTTGTCTGTTTTCGAAGAGGCTCGAGCGGGGACGATTTGTGTGGCCTCAGGCCGATGGTGGTAAGGTGTCTCTGACCCGTGCGCAGTTGTCGATGCTGCTCGAAGGCATCGACTGGCGAAGGCCGGATCGGACCTGGCAACCGGCCATGACTGTCTAAGGTTATGCGTGCGATTCACCAGTGTTTACTGCTCTTTTGTGCATTTTCTGGAGCTCAGAACATGCCATACTACGGGCATGCGCGAGAGGCCTTTTCCCCTGCCGGATCTGGAGTCTCTCGATCCCGCAGCGCTGAAGGCGATGATCTGTATGCAGCATGCCGAGCTGCTTTCGCACCGGAGCCAGATCGAGCGGATGGAGCTGCTCATCGCGAAGCTGCGACGCATGCAGTTCGGGCGGAGTTCGGAGAAGGTGGACCGGCAGATCGAGCAGCTTGAACTCAAGCTGGAAGAGCTCGCAGCCAGCCAGGCCGAGCTTGCACCGGAACCGCCGCCACAGGCTTCACCTGCAGAGCGCAGGTCCACTCCCAGGAAGAAGCGGGCTCTTCCCGAACACCTTCCGCGCGAAGTGCAGGAGCACCTTCCTCAAGAGCAGAGCTGTTCGGTCTGCAAGGGCAAGCTGAAGAAGCTTGGCGAAGATGTCTCCGAGATGCTGGAGTACCTGCCGGCCAGCTTCAAGGTCGTGCGCCATGTCCGGCCCCGGCTGTGTTGCGCAACCTGCGATCGTATCGTGCAGGCGCCGGCACCTTCGCGGCCCATTGATCGGGGCATGGCCGGACCTGGCCTTCTCGCTCATGTCCTCACGGCCAAGTTCTGCGATCACCTGCCACTCTATCGCCAGTCGGCGATCTATGCCCGGGAAGGCATCGAGCTGCATCGTTCGACGCTCGCCAGGTGGGTCGGTGAGAGCAGTGCCTTGCTGGCTCCACTGATCGAAGCCCTGCGCCGCCACGTGCTGTCGGCGAGCAAGCTCCACGGGGACGACACGCCGGTTCCCGTGCTCGCACCCGGCACCGGCAAGACCAGGACCGGAAGGCTCTGGACCTATGTTCGCGACGATCGCCCTTCCGGTTCGTCCGATGCACCGGCGGTCTGGTTTACTTACTCGCCGGATCGCAAGGGAGAGCATCCGCAACGTCACCTCGCAGGCTTCCGCGGCGTTCTCCAGGCCGACGCCTATGCCGGGTTCAACAAGCTCTACGAAGACGGATCGGTCCAGCAGGCGCCCTGCATGGCCCACATCCGGCGCAAGTTCTACGACCTGATGGAAGCGCACCGCTCGCCCATCGCCACCGAAGCCATCGAGCGGATCGGACGTCTGTATGCGATCGAGAAGGAGGTCCGCGGCCGGCCTCCAGATCAGCGCCGAAGCGTTCGCCAGGCGCGAGCCCGGCCTCTGCTCGACTCCATGCAGCTTTGGCTCAAGACCTCGCTCGCCACGCTCTCACGCAAGTCCGAGACGGCGGCCGCGATCCAGTATGCGCTCACGCTCTGGACCGCGATGGTGCGCTATGTGGACGATGGCCTGATCGAGATCGATAACTCCGCCGCCGAACGGAGCCTGCGCGGCGTAGCTGTCGGACGTCGCAACTACCTCTTCGCCGGCTCCGACCGGGGAGGCGAACGCGCCGCCGTCTTCTATACCCTGATCGAATCGGCCAGGATCAACGGGCTCGATCCCGAAGCCTATCTGCGGCATGTGCTGACGCACATCGCCGAGCACCCTATCCGTCGCATCGAGGAGCTCTTGCCTTGGAACTTCGCCCGAAGTCTGCAGCCCGAAAACGAACTCGCAGCGTAAAACAGAGCCCTGAACCGGCCCATGATCCCGACCCGATTGCGGATATCCTGCCCAACCTCGCCCGCTTCCTCGAGGACGGAGAAGTCACCGTGGGCATCGTCCACCCGGTCGGCTGCGTCGCCACCGCAGCCGACAAGCATGCCTCCATCGCCATGCTCGTTCGGCGCAAGAAGGAGACGCTCACTCAGTTGCTGACCCGCCTCGACTACGCCATCGGCCTCGCTCTCACCGAAGACATCCTCACCGACGAGGTCAACCAGCCCCCCAGAGGCTAGATAGCAACCTGAACCTCACACAGGTTGTGTCCACACCAATCAAGTGGACACAACCTACCTTCAACAAACCGTCAAGACGGCCAAACCGCCACGTTTACAAAAGAGACGCTGAATACAACGCACATCTGCCGTCTTCGAACGTAACGACAATGCTGCCGGCGAGTAGACAAACCTTGCTCGTCGATTTCAGTTCCGTTGACCATCGCCTCGTAGCCTTCTCCGAACCCGAATTCGATGAACTAAGCGCGGGTGACGTTTACATGATCGCAACGAATGGACCGGTTCAGCTTCACCTGTGTGCAAAACTCCTAACGCTGGTCCAGCAGCAGAGGTCAACGATAGCATCCTTCTGGCGTACGAAAATCTGAGGTGAGCTAACGATTCAATTGCCCTCGGCATCTCACGGACGCATTCCAAACCTTATCCAATGAGGGAATATGAAGCGGTACATCGTTAAACTGCTCGCGTGCGGACTAATCTTGGGGACTCATCTACAGGCGCAAAGCACCTCATCTGGGGGAGGGTACACATACAACGCTGTCACTGACGGAGGGGCAGTTGGCGATGGTGTAACCGACAACACGTTACTCCTGGCCAATGCCTTTTCGGCGGCAAACGCCGCTGGGCAAGCTCTCTTCATCCCGGCTGGAACTTACAAAGTTTCAGGCACCGTGTACTTTCAGGGAACGAACGGAAATGCCAATGGAACGCCGATCAGTGTCTTTGGAGTAGTTGGCAAGACCCTGATCGCAAGCACCTCTACAACGGCAGACATCCTTCATGTGGGAAATGGACAGCTCACCGGTCAATTGGTGAGTGGCGGGATCACTGGTATTAACGTTTCAGGACCCACAAACACTCCTAACCAGAATGGTCAGACCGCACTCAAGATCGACGGTCTTACTCAATTTCACATCAACAGTGTAAACGTCGGCGGGACAGACATAGGGTTTGACCTCATTAACAACTGCTATGGCGCAATATTTCAGAACGACAGAGCCGGATTTTACGGGAATAACAATGTAGGGCTGAATCTGAGAACCGGGACTGTGTCCGGCAACCAGATCTTCGTTCATGATTCATGGATCTCGGGGGCACTTGGTGCCGTGTATATGTCGCCTGGGTTTGACGGCCTATATTGGACGGGAGGTCAAGCCTCCAATAGCGCAAACGCAACCTCTGACAATGGTGTGTTCAACTTTGGAATTGACTACCTGACAGGCTCCAAAGGAAACATGGGCACTATCAAGATAGACACCGTAGATTCGGAAGGGGCGGCGGGTTGGTTTCTTAGAGGATATGGACAAGCCAATGTAACCGTGCAATCAAGTGACATCCTATCGAACGGAAATGTTCATACTGTCGGCGTAATGAAAGTGGACTACGCAGCAGTATCGAACTTCGACTTCGAAAATAATGAATGGGGTGGTCCGTTCAGTAATTCAGTGCCGATCGTCATCGGTGGCGATTACGGCGCGAGCTTCACGAAAAGTAGCGGCTGGAACGGCAGCAATCTTTCGTTCGCCGGAACTGCATATAACGCAGATTACGGCGTTGACCCATGCGTTATCTCTGCTATTCATTGCAGCGCGACGTTTCGCCCATTTAGGAACAACAACGGTGTTGTTGATGGAGCAACTGTTGAGTATCTAGACGGCTTATACCGGAAGTTCGTGTCAGGAGCATACCAGATCTCTCCTGATGGACATACTTGGCATACAGTATCAACTAACTGATCCTTTCAGGCGACTTGGTAGTCTTTGCTGTTGGATCGAATGAGAATCGATGATGTGGCCCCGTCCTGGGGCCGCGTCGTTTTGTGGTGGTATTTGATACTTGGGCTGGCGAGATCATGAGTCACCATCGCCCGCTTGGCCTTATCTCCATCCGCGCGCCCGATCAGCTCCTGCATCGCCTCCGGCGTCACTGGCTTGCCGTTCGTCAGAGAGAACGTAAGCGTCCCGTGTTGCTTTCAATGGCGAACCAGACCGCAGGCGCGGTGGTACCGCCCGAGGGCCGGTCGTCGCGAACATAGGTCCAGAGCCTTCCGGTTTTCGTCTTGCCGTTGCCTGGGGCGAGCACCGGGACCGGCGTGTCGTCGGCGTGCAGCTTGGTGGCGCTCAGGACGTGATCGCGAACGGCGACTACCAGTGGCTTCAGCAACTCGCTGGTTGCCCCGACCCAGCCGGCCAGCGTCGAGCGATCCAGATCGACGCCTTCGCGGGCATAGATGTCGGACTGCCGGTCGAGCGGCTGATGGTCGGCATACTTCGACACCAGCACATGAGCCAGCAGCCCCGGTCCGGCGAGCCCGCGGTCGATAGGCCGTGACGGTGCCGGCGCCTGCACGATCCGGTCGCAGGCATCGCAGCTCAGCTTCGGCCGCACATGGCGAAGCACCTTGAAGCTGGCGCGCACGTACTCCAGCATCTCGGCCATGACCTGCCCCCGGAAAACTCAACCAGTTGAATCTGGAGTTCTTTCGTAAATTGAACGAGGGAGCGGATTGATGAAGACGAGTCGATTCAGTGAAGAGCAGATCATCGGGATGTTGAAGCAGCATGAGGCTGGGGTGAAGACAGCGGATGTGTGTCGCGAGCATGGGATCAGCGCGGCGACATTTTACCAGTGGAAGCAGAAGTACGGCGGCATGGATGTGAACGAGGCACAGCGGCTGAAGCAGATGGAGGACGAGAACCGTCGTCTGAAGCTGCTGGTGGCGGAACTGAGCCTGCATGGCGAGGCGCTGAAGGCGGTCATAAGAAAAAACGGCTGGAGCTTGCCGGCCTGAGAGAAGATGTGGCGTTGGTCCAGGCCGAACACGGCCTGAGCGAGCGCACGGCCTGCAAGCTGCTTGACCTGGAACGTGGAAGCTACCGCTATGAGCCGAGGCCGGACCGGAACGTGGAACCGTGGAACTGCGCTCGGAGTTGCTGAAGCTGGCGCGGCAGAAGCCTCGCTATGGCTACCGGCGGCTGCATGCGCTGCTTGCCCGCAAGGGCCAGGAAGTAAACGTGAAGCGGGTGTACCGTAAGCGTGTGGTGTTGGCCGTTATGAGTAAGTGTGAGAGTTATGTATCCACATAGCGCTGTGTGGGTACATAAGCTATGAGGGTACGGTCTGGGTGGCCAGAGCGAGGTTCCAGGGCAACAGGTCGTTGATCCTGCTGATGGGGTGGTCAGCGATGCGTTCGAGGACGTGGTGAAGATAGATCTCCGGGTCGAGGCCTTTGAGTTTGGCGGAGCCGAGCAGCGAGTACATGGCGGCGGCGCGTTCTCCTCCCGAGTCTGAACCTGCGAAGAGGAAGTTTTTCCGGCCTAGCGCGACGACGCGCAGCGCCCGTTCCGCGGCGTTGTTGTCGATCTCGAGCTGTCCATCGTCGACGTAGCGGGTGAGCGCACGCCAGCGCGAGAGCGCGTAGCGGATCGCAG